>VFKO01000610.1 GCA_009885515.1 Rhodobiaceae bacterium
GTCACCTGATTGTCCGGAAAATGGGGAAGAGCGGCGGGGTTTTGAATATTTTCGCGCGGAATCTGTCACCTAAGTTTTCGCAACTGTCACCTAAAGTTTTTGGCGGAAGTTCAATGGGCTTGGCGGACATTCTGGGTGCTGTGCGTACACAAACTACGGGCGATGTTACGGAGATTTCCGCAGTTCCACGCCGATGTTACGCAGTTACGGGTCGCGCGCATAAATTCGATTAGTTTTGGGTGGGGTGGAGAAAGCCCTCATCCGTCACGCCGCGAAGGGCGGCGCGACACCTTCTCCCAGAGGGAGAGGGGCTACGAAGAAAAAGCAACTCCCTTCGCTGATGAAGAGGAGCAGGGCTAAGCAAAAACCAAAGCCCTTCGCCCGTTTGCGGGAGAAGGTGGATCGCCGCGCCTTCGCGGCGAGACGGATGAGGGCCTTCGTCAGGCATAGTTGAAGCTGATGCTGATGCGGTCTTCGGTGGCTTGGTTGGGCGGGACTTCGTGGCGCAGCCAGCTTTCGAAAAGGATGAGGGCGCCGGGCTTGGGCTCGATATAGACGAAGGGTTGGCTGTCGCGCGGGGCGGTGGGTTTTTTCGCGGGGGCGGCCATCATCAGGCCCAGTCTGGGGTCTTCGAGTTTGAGAGCGCTCGTGCCTTTGGGAACGGTGACATAGTAGGTGCCGCTGATGGCGCTGTGAGGGTGGATGTGGCCGGTGTGAACGCCACCTGGCTTGAGGATGTTGATCCAGAGGCTGTCTAGCTTGAGATTTCGTCCGGCGAGGTCGAAGTGGAGGGCCGAGGCAAAAGCTTCCATGTGAGGTTGCAGTGCCAGTTCGAGGTCTTTGAATTGCGGGGCGCGCGTGGTGAGGTCGTTGAGCGAGGCGTATGACGTGTAGCCTGCATAGGCGTTTTCTTTGCACCAGTTTTGTCCGGCCCGGTCGTCGCGAGCTATGGACAGGCAGGCGGTGCGCAGGTCTTTGTTGAGGCGGGTGGCTTTCTTGCCGGCAAGTTTCGCCTGATAAATTTGCGTTGGGAACAGGCGGTCGATCTGGGGCATGGGCTAGCGATGCCGTTCGAGGGTGGCGGCGATATCGCTCAGGTTTTCGATGCTGGCCGCCTCTTCGGCGTCGAGCATTTTGCCGATGCGTTCTTCAAGCGCCAGCAGGATGCGGGCGTGGGCGAGACTGTCCCATTGATCGAGGGAGCCGATGCGGGCGTCGGCGGGCAGATCGGATTCGGGCAGACCCAAAGCGTCGGCGAGGAGGGCGCGGGCGGTGGTCATGCCTTTATACCTTTGCGGGTGCGCCAGTCGCTGCGCAGCATGCCGAAGTGATACTGGTCGAGACGGGCGCCATCGGTGATGGATTTGCATTGGCCGCGGAACACGCCCTCAAGTTTCCAGCCCTGGGCCTTGTAATTGAACACGGCGGGAAAGTTACGGGCCAGAGGGACACCATAGGCTTTCTCAACTCCACGGTTCTCGAAGAACTCGTCAAGAAGGGCGGCGCGGACTTCGTTGACGACGCCTTTGCCCCAGTGGTGCTTGTCGCCGATGACGAGGTTGAAGCTGCCCGTGGCGTGGGCCTTGCTGACCTCGACGGCGTAGAAGCCGATGTGTTGCGACATCGCTTTGGTAAATACGCCGATGAGGTAGCTGTTGTCGTTGTCGAAGCGCGCGATATAGCGTCTGAGTTCGTCTTTGCTGAGGCGCCGCGTCGCGACATTGAGGGGTTCCATCACCTGAGGGTCGTTCGACCATTCGCACCAGCGGTCGGAGACGTCTGCCGGGGTCAGGCTGCGCAGATTGA
>VFKO01000205.1 GCA_009885515.1 Rhodobiaceae bacterium
TTGCCCCCAGGCCTCGCCGGCTCGACCGACATGGGCAACGTCAGCCACCGTGTCCCTTCGATCCATCCCATCATAGGGGTCTCGCCGCCGCACGTCGTCATCCACAATGCCGAATTCACCGCCTATGCGAAATCCGAACGCGGCGACCAGGCGATCATCGACGGTGCCAAAGCGCTCGCCATGACCAGCCTCGACTTCTTCGACAGCGCCACCCTGCGCGACGCAGCGAAGGCGGAATTCGCCAAAACGAAGGACCTGTCGAAAGCAGCCATAGGCTCCGCCTTCCACAAGGACGGCATCCTCCTCGCAGGCGGCTGCGGCTGCTGTTAGTCAGGCATTCCCGCCAGAAAATCCATCACCGCCGCTTTGAACATCGGTTGGGTCAGGCAGTCCATATGTCCGCAGCCGGGAATTTGGCGGCCCTTTGCGTTCGGAAAATGTGTGGCCAACTCGCTCGCCGAACCGGCCAGATCATCGCCCGTGCCAGCGACGATCAGGATTTCGTTCTTGATGTCCTTCAACGTCTCAGGCTTCCACGCGGCCCCAGCCTGGTGCAGGCCGCGCATGACGGCAGCCATCGCTTGCAGGTCTTGACCCTGCGCCTCGGCAAACATCCGGAAACGCTTGGCCATATCATCACCACCTCTTCCGCTCTCCATCTCAGCGGCAAAAGCTCCCCCATCCCGCTCCTGTCGCGCATCGAGTAGCTTGGAACCCACGCCGCACAAGACGCCCAGCAAAAATCGATCCCCGCGATGGCGCAGCAACTCCAGCGTCACCCGGCCCCCAAGCGAAAATCCGATGAGGTCGGGCTTCTTGACCTGCACATGTTCAACGACCGCCAACACGTCCCCAGCCATCAGCGGCAAAGAATAGTCGCCAGGGTCGTGAGATTTTGAGCTCTCGCCATGCCCGCGCAGATCGACCGAAATCACGCGCCGGTTGGCCCGCGTCAGCATCGCCACCCATCCCGCTTTGACCCAGTTTTCCTGAGAACTGGCAGCATATCCATGCACCAGCACGACGCCGTCACCCGCGCCCTGGTCGGTGTAGGCAATCTCGGTCCCGTGAACGGAAAGCACAGCCATGTCCGTCTCGATCCTACTCGGCCGGCTTTGCCACCGGCAACACATGGACGGCCAGCGCCACATCTGCCGGGTCCTCACTCATATGGCCGATGCGCATCCCGATGGAAGCACTTGCCGCACGCTCTTCAAGAATGCGCCGCAATTCGCGATGCTTGGATTCATTCAGGGGAAAGCGCCACATCACTGCCGCAATCACAACTGAAATAATGGTCGGCGGGACCACATAAAGCAGCATCATGCTCATTATCGTGTCTGGTGAGTTGTTGCCCGTGCCGCTAAAACCAATATAGCCAAGCATCAACATCGCAATCAGAATGGCGCAGGAATGACCAAGCTTGTTGGTCAGCGCCAGCAAGGCAAAATAAACACCGGCGCGCGGTTGCCCGGTTTCGACATCATCGTGATCCGCGACGTCGGCCATGATCGCCCTGAACAGGATCGGGCCGACCGACATATTCATGCCAAACAACACCCATAGAACAAGCGCTGGCACAAATTCCCCTTTGGGCAACAACAGGATGCAGGGGATCAAGATCGCGTTGGCCAGACAGTGCAACACCAGCAATTGGTGTTTGCCAAGCATTCGGCTCAACCACACCATGGGTGGAATGGCGATCACGCCCATCAAGAAATAAATCAGCAGCAGCCAATTGGCCTCTTTCGGCAATTCCAGCCCGAACGCCACCATAGGCAAAAACAATGTGGCGACGATCCCGCCCGAAATACCTGAAATCAAATCGCAGATCAGCACATAGCGTAGCGGTCCATTCTTCAACAATGCCCTGAGCGCAGGGCCCATCGGCAGGTGCGGAACGGGCGGTGTGTCCTTTTCCTTGATAACCGTTACAGCAATCCCCACCCCAATCGGTAAGGTCAAAATCACAAACCAGCCCATGGCTGCAATCTGGGAAAACTTGTCGCCGCCTTGCGCTTGAATCAGCGCCGGCAATAGCAACACGGCAATCATGCCAAGAATGATCGCCGCCTCCCGCGAGGCCGTAATGCGCGAGCGTTCGTGATAGTCGCCACTCAGCTCACCGCCCCACGCCAGATGCGTAATGGTCAACATCGTCCAGCCGATGAAAAGCATAATGATCGATGCCACCACTGAAAGCCATGAGGCACCCGGCGCCGGCATGAAAACGAGAAACGCCGCCACCACCATGACCGGAACCGACGCCACCATCCAAACCCGCCGCCGTCCCCAGCGCGTGCGCGTCCGGTCGGACATGACCCCCATGATCGGATCCAGAAACACATCAAAGAACCGCGCCGCGCCGAAAATCAAACCAGCCAGCGTCCAGCCCAATCCCACTTCCACCGCGTAAAACGTCGGCAGATGCACCGCCAGCGGCAGCCCCAAGGCCGCAATCGGCAGCCCTGGCAGCGAATAGGCGAACAACCAAGAGGGTTTCACGCGATCTCGTTGCGTCGTCGCTTCGGCCATGGGCACACGCTTCCTTGGGTTCTGGGTTGGGCAACTATGGACTGAGATTGACGGCGCGCCAACCCTGGGGAGTCCGGGCCGGTCGAAGCAAGTTGCACCGAATGGAACTGTGGGAGAATTAAATCAACGTTACATGCATAGATGGCGTAGACGAGACGTAACCTTTGGAATAAACATGACGCACTGCAATATTACTAAGACTAGATCAGAGGAGCGGCAA
>VFKO01000135.1 GCA_009885515.1 Rhodobiaceae bacterium
GGGGGGGCTGACTCCATTTTTTCCATTCACATCTCCAATACAAAAGCGACTTCATCCCTTTCTGATTGATGTATGCCGTGTCTCAGTTACATAAAGCGTCCCGTTAATTAAAGCCCCGGCATGGGTCCACATTTTTGAAGAGTGGGCGAATCGTCATTCTACACGTTCGGTTTGCCGATACTGTGATCGATGGTACGGTCCAATCAGGAGATCTTTGATGTCACTTTCGGATTTAGCGGCGCTGGGATCGTTCATCAGCGGCCTCGGCGTGCTGGTGTCGCTGGTGTTTCTGTATTTTCAGCTGAGGCAGATCGGTGTTCAGGTGAAACAGGCGGAGAAGTACCAGCGTGCCATGATGAACCAGGGCGCACTCGCGGGCACCCGCGAAATCATTCAGGCCTTCGCCGAGCCGCATTCGGCCGCACTCTTAAGCCGGGTCATGGCTGGTGAGCGTGATTTCACGGCAATAGAACTTTATCAGTTGAGCATGCTGCTCCGTCAGTCGTTGATCGGCTTGCAAGACACGCTGTTTCAGCATCGTGAGGGCCTGATCGACGACGGAACGCTGGAGAATGCATTTCGCGCGAACCGCACGACGCTTGCGCAGCCCGTATTCCGTACGATTTGGATGCAAAGCCGGGAAACGTTTGCACCTGAGGTGGCGTCGCGCGTGGACAAGTTGATCTCGGATCGCCCTGTCGCCAAGCCGGTTGACTCTGTCGCGCGATTTCAAGCCAACCTGGCCAAAATCATCGCTTCATAGAAATCCAACTGAGGAAGGCAACAGCGACCACCTTCCGCGCTAAACCGCGCCGCAGCCGCTTTCTTGAAATTAGCGATGGTTGTGTTACTGGTCGCCCAATGGAAAACGGGTTCTGGTGATGGGCGATTTAGAGACGGCATTGAAACTCGACACTGCCGGAACGGGGCTATGGCGTGGCCGCGCCGATCCTGCCTATGAGGGCAACACCGGCATGTACGGCGGCATGACGGCGGCGCTACTTTTGAAAGCTGTCTCGCTTGAAGAAAGGGCGCAAGGTACGCCGTCGGCGCTTACGGTGAATTTTGTGCGCGCCGTAACGCCGGGCGGCGAGATCGAGGTCCGCACGCGCTTGTTGGGTGCCACCCGCTCTATCCAGAATTGGACGGCGGAGCTTTCGCTGATCGGATCAAGCGACGTTCATGCGGCGGCTTCGATCGTGACGGCGACGCGGCGCGACGGCGACGGCTTTGTTGAGCCCACGATGCCGGAGGTTCCACCGCCCGAAGGTCTCGAAACTTTTCGAATACCCGGCCCATTCGGCAAACAGTCGTCGCCACGGATCGCGCTCGGACCAGATTTCAATGTCGGCTCGCCCATGGGCCGGAGCCATTCAGCGGCATGGGTGCGCGATGTCTCGGGGCGCAAGATCGACGCCGTGCAGATCGCCTATCTCTGCGACAACTATGCGCCGCGCGCGTTTTATACCGGCAAGGGACCGCGCCCCTCGTCCACGATCGCTTACTCGGTCTATTTTCTATCGACAACAGACGAGATGACGGCGGTCGGCGACGACTACGTCCTGATCGAAGCAATCGGTTCCAGGGCGGCGCAGGGTACGATCGGCTCACGCGTCAATCTATGGTCCCGCGCCGGCACGTTGCTCGCGACATCCGAACAGCTTTGTTGGTTCAAGTGAGGTTCTCCCATGTTGATCAGAGCAGCGCAGCGGGAGTATCGAACCTGGTCTCTCGATAGTCGGCGCTGGGCGAATTACAAGCCGCGACCAGATGACATCGTGATCGCCACCGCGCCCAAATGCGGCACGACCTGGACCCAGCAAATCGTCTCTTCTCTTGTCTTCCAAGACGCTCAGGCTCGCCCGATCCCAAAAGTATCTCCTTGGATCGATGCAAGGTTTCGGGGGTTCTCCGAAGAGTTGTTCGCGAACTTGGATACCCAGGCCCATAGACGCTTCATCAAGACCCATCTGCCGGTCGACGGGCTGCCGCTCTATGACGAAGTCCGATACATTCACGTGGCGCGCGATGGCCGCGACGCGCTCATGTCGATGCACAATCATTTTACGGGTTATACCCCGAACCAATTTGAGAATTTCGATCAGATTGGCCTCTTGGATCCCGTCGTCGCGCGGCCCTATCCGCGCTTTCCTTCCGACCCCGCGGAGTTCTTCCGCGTCTGGATCACGACACCGGCAGTGTCCGGACAGACCGAAGGTACGCCCAGTCCCTCGTTCTTTGATCTGGAAGTCGGATATTGGTCGGAGAGGCGCCGCACCAACTTTTTGCTTGTTCACTACAACGACCTAAAGGCTGATCTCGACGGCGAAATGCGCCGCATTTCTTCGTTTCTGGGCATTCCCGTCGGGGAGCCGGTCTGGCCGTCTTTGGTCGGAGCGGCAAACTTCCAGGCCATGCAGGCGGCAGGTGAGGACTTGATGCCTCAAACGAAGGCGCTGTTTGCAGAAGGTCCAAAACGGTTCTTCAATAAGGGTGTCAATGGACGCTGGCGCAACGTCCTCACCGAACATGATTTGACGCTCTACGACGCAAAAGTCAGAGAAAAATTCTCCCCCGGACTTGCCGCCTGGCTCGAAGGCGGCAGGCACGCCACGGGCGACCCGCGCCTTTCGCCTGATTGACCGTTCGAGCGTTGAAGGGGCGCGAGAAGGGAGACCGGCCCCGCACGGCCTTCACGGCATTTATCGACGAAGTAGAATTAAGCTTATTTCGGTGACAGTGCATTTAATTGACTCGAAAGTGGAACAACAGCCGGACTCTACTCAGGTCAATTAGAGCCTGCATCTGCGAATTGGAGCAGCGCTTCGATTCAGAGTCACCACCAAGCACACCAAGACGCCGAGCCGATCTAGCCAAAGCCCGCACAGGACCCAAAAAGTTCTTTGTGTTCTTCCTTCTTCGTGGCCTTTGTGGTGAAACTTCCTTTCTTCCCGGATTGAGGGGCCGCCGCGTTCATGCCCGTCTCTGGAAGCGCGCGCGTCCGAGGATGTGAAGGAATGTCACGCGGAGCCGCGGAGAATGCGGAGTGCCACGTATTTTCAGCGCAAATCTCCGCGCCTCCGCCTGATTTCTTCAGCATTATGGCGAACGAGCCACCCATTTGACTGCCCCTTTGCCAACACCCCTCATGCTCCTCTAAACTGGCAAATCGAACCACCCTGCGGGCCGCTCACCGGTCCGCGCAACCTTTTGCAGACCCATCATGCTTCCGCAGGACAGCGGCGTTGATTATTGAAGCAACTGACCACACCAACCCGGTTCTGGACACATCAGGTTCGCTCGAGGCGCGCCTTGCCACGACCGCGGCTGAGGTCGAGGCGGCCCAGCGCCTGCGTTACGAGGTTTTTTACCGTGAGATGAGCGCCACGCCTTCGCCGGAAATGCTGGCGTCCGGCCGGGACTTCGACCACTACGACGAAATTTGCCAGCATATGCTGGTCATCGATCGCGCTCATGGTGACAAGATTATCGGCACCTACCGCATGCTGCATGACGACGCGGCCGCGCGCTCGCCGCATGGGTTTTACACCGCCGGCGAGTACGACATTGCGCAAATGCTGAGGGCGCGCACCGGCCAGCGTCTGCTCGAACTCGGCCGCTCGTGTGTACTCAAGGAGTATCGCACCGGGCCAACGATGCAGCTGCTGTGGCGCGGAATTTTCGTGTATTTGTTGCGCCACAATATTGATTTGATGTTTGGTTGTGCCTCCCTGCCGGGCACCGACCCGGCACAGCTTTCGCTTCAACTGTCCTATCTCTACCACTTCCACCAGGCCCCACCGGCTGAGCTCATTCGCGCCTGGCCGGATCGCTTCACGCCGATGAACGCGATCCCCAAAGAGGCAATAGACGAGGCCGAAGCCATGCGAACGCTGCCGCCCCTGATCAAAGGCTACATTCGCTCCGGCGCAAAAATTGGCGACGGCGCTGTCATCGACCATCAGTTTGGAACGACCGACGTGTTCATATTCCTACCCCTCGCGGACATGCATCCGCGTTGGACATCGCATTTGCGGAAAAAGATTGCCGCCAGCGCGCAAAAAGCGTGACTTGGGCAGATGCATCTGGACGCCCGCGAACTGCAAGCATTTTACGAGAGCCATCTGGGCCAGGTATCGGCGCGCTTCGTTCGCAGGCGCCTGCGTGAAGTCTGGCCCTCCGTCAAAGGACTTTCCGTGTTGGGATTGGGGTATTCGACGCCCTATCTGCGGCCCTTCCGTACCGAAGCCGAACGCATCATCGCCTTCATGCCAGCCCAGCAAGGTGCCACCCTGTGGCCCCTGCATGCCCCAAACTTAAGCGCTCTCGTTGATGAAAGCGCACTGCCGTTGCCCGATGGCTCGATCGATCGCATCGTCGTATCCCATCTTCTGGAAAATTCCGAAGCCCTGCGTCCGCTGTTGCGTCAGATCTGGCGCATCCTCACCCCGTCGGGCCGTGTCGTGTTCATCGTCCCCAATCGCACCAGCCTGTGGGCGCAATTTGAAACAACGCCGTTTGGCCACGGCAGACCATTTTCGCACGCACAACTCAATCGCCTGCTGGCCGACGCCATGTTCACGCCCGTAGCTTCCACAACATCACTTCACATGCCTCCGTTGGGCGCACGCTGGCTGGTTCGGACGGGCGTGCGCTGGGAAAGTTGGGGGCGTGCAATCTGGCCCAAACTGGCGGGGGTGCACCTGACCGAAGCCACCAAAGAAGTGATGGCGTTGGCACCCAGCGGCGGCAGGCGTCA
>VFKO01000212.1 GCA_009885515.1 Rhodobiaceae bacterium
CACCGAGGGGTTGGCGCATCGCCTTGCGGCTTATGCCGGGCGCGGGATGCAGGCCGAGCTTGAAGCGCTGACACGGGTGTTGGAAAAACCGGAGCATCCGGTTGTTGCGATTGTAGGTGGGGCCAAGATTTCGTCGAAGCTTGCAGTGCTGGCAAACCTGATTGCAAAAGTTGACGCGCTGGTGATCGGCGGCGGCATGGCCAATACGTTTTTGAAGGCGCAGGGGTTTCCGATCGGCAAGTCGCTGCACGAACCGGCCCTGCTGGATAAAGCGCGCGAGATCATAGCGGCGGCGAAGGCGCGCGGGTGCGCGATTGTCTTGCCGAGTGATGGTGTGGTTGCGAAGGAATTCAAAGCGATGGCGGCAGCCAAAACGTTGCCGGTTCAGTTGACGCCAGACGATGGAATGATTCTGGATATTGGCTCGGATACGCTGGCCGCCATTGCCACACGGCTGGAGACGGCAAAGACTGTCGTGTGGAACGGACCGCTGGGCGCGTTCGAGACGCCGCCATTTGATCTGGGCACGAACGCGGTGGCGCGTCACGTGGCGATGCTGACGAAGGTGGGCGCGCTGGTGTCTGTTGCCGGCGGCGGCGATACGCTGGCGGCGCTGGCGCAGGCTGGCGCTGAAGATGATTTCACGTATTGCTCGACGGCGGGCGGTGCGTTTCTGGAATGGCTCGAGGGCCGCGAGTTACCGGGCGTGAAAGCGCTGACGCAGAACTGAAAGGAAAATTCAATGTCGATTGCCGATTTGGAGAAGATTGCGCAGAAGTTGGTGGCGCCGGGCAAAGGTATACTGGCTGCGGATGAAAGTTCGGGCACGATCAAGAAGCGCTTCGATGCGATCGGGGTGGAGTCGACTGAAACTACCCGGCGCGATTATCGCGAGATGATGTTTCGTACGCCGGCGATGAAGGAGTTCATTTCGGGCGTTATTCTGTACGACGAGACGATCTGGCAGGACGCCTCCGACGGTACGCCTTTGGTCAAAGTCATCGCCGATGCGGGCGCGGTGCCGGGAATCAAAGTCGATGAAGGCACGGAAATGTTGCCGGGCTCACCGAAGGAACTGATCACCAAGGGGCTCGACGGTTTGTCGAAGCGACTGCCGAAATACTATGAGCGCGGCGCGCGCTTTGCGAAATGGCGCGCCGTGATCGACATCGGTGCAGGCATTCCGACTTACAATTGCATCCATGCAAACGCGCATACGCTGGCGCGTTATGCGGCGCTGTGCCAGCAAGCGAACATCGTGCCCATCGTCGAGCCGGAGGTGCTGATGGACGGCGAACACGACATCGACACCTGCTACGAAGTCACAGAGTGGGCGCTGAAGGAGACGTTCAGCGAACTCTACAAGGCGGAAGTGGCTCTTGAAGGCATTGTGTTGAAACCCAACATGGCGATTGCCGGCAAGAAATCGGCGAAGAAGGCGAGCGTCGCCGAGGTCGCGGAGAAGACCGTGCGGATGCTGAAGAACTGTGTGCCACCGGCAGTGCCGGGCATTGCGTTCCTGTCGGGTGGACAATCGGACGAAGACGCGACGGCGCATCTCGACGCGATGAACAAGCTTGGTCCGTTGCCGTGGAAACTGACGTTCTCCTACGGCCGCGCACTTCAGGCCGCGCCGCAAAAGGCGTGGTCGGGGAAGAAGGATAATGTCGCCGCCGGCCAGCGCGCCTTCGCGCATCGGGCGCGGATGAACGGGCTGGCGGCGCTTGGGAAATGGGCGGCGGCGATTGAGAAAGAGGGTGCGTAGCCTCAACGTATTGTGTTATTCTTGAGTATGACTGAAGACGAAGTCCAGCGAGAAGTCCTGCGAATTGCCGTATCGGAGATCGGCAAAAAGCATATTGCTGCGGCATCAGTGAAGCCGGACACCGATTTCGATGGTGGCGAAGCGTTGGAAGTTCTGATCGTTTTGAAACCCGACGCACCGAGTGTCTCCGGCAAGACCTACACCTCTATACTGCTGAAGTCCTACGACTTCCTCCATGAGCAGAATGATCGACGCAGGCCGAGCATCACGCTTGAACGCACGCAAACGAGTGCAGCAACCGCAAAATGATTTCGGCGCAGGATTTTCTCACTCACGCAAGCGAACTCCTAAGTTCAGGCCGCCGGGGTGCTGTGCCACAAGTCAGTCTGCGGCGCGCGATTTCGGCAGCTTACTACGGCCTGTTTCATTACCTGCTGGCGGATGCGGCAGACGGACTTGTCGGCAAGACCAAGCGCACCGATCCCTCTTACGGCATTGTCTATCGTGCATTCGAACATGGCCGGATGCGTGATCGCGCAGGTAGAGCAATCAATTTGCCGGTCAAGGCCGCGCGGACTCTTGGAATTTCAGCTTTTTCCGATCATGTTCGAAATGGCACTGCGATTTTCGTGGCGTTGCAGATTGAACGGCATAAGGCAGACTACGATCCCAACTTCCGGCCAAATCTGAGTATCAGATGTTTTTGTTGATGCTGCTTTTTGATTTACGCGACTAGTGGCAGGCTATCGAACCCGTTGCCGCCTCTACCTCATCACGCCGCCGCGCGTGGACGCTGCGTTTGGCGAGGCGTTGAAGCGCGCGCTGGATGGCGGTGATGTGGCGTCGTTGCAGTTGCGCCTGAAGGATGAGCCAGACGACGTCATCATGCGCGCGGGCGAGCAGCTCTTAGCGATCACGCATAAAGCGGGCGTTGCGTTCATTGTGAATGACCGGCCGGACCTGGCGTTGCGCATGGGAGCGGACGGCGTGCATCTGGGCCAGGAGGATGGACCCGTGTCACAGGCGCGGGCGCTGCTCGGGCATGACAGGATGATCGGCGTGACGTGTCATGCATCCAAGCATTTGGCGATGGAAGCGGCCGAGGCCGGGGCCGACTATGTCGCGTTTGGAGCATTCTTTCCCACACTGACGAAAGAGGTGAAAGCCCGCGCGACGCCTGACCTTTTGACCTGGTGGCAAGACATCATGCAGGCGCCTTGTGTGGCGATCGGTGGGATCACGGTCGAGAATGCGGCAGAGCTGGTTGAAGCGGGTGCCGACTTTTTGGCGGTCTCAGGTGGTGTGTGGAACCACCCGCAAGGCCCGGCGCACGCCGTGCGGCGCTTTAACGATATCTTCGAATCTTCAGCAAAATAGGCTGATTGCTCAGATTGAATAGGTAGGGACGCCCTGTTAGGTTCCGCCTCGTTTTTCACGAGGGCGGGCGACCGCCCGTTTTCATTTATGCAGAACCGGTATGAAAATCGCAGGCAATGAAATAAAGCCCGGCGCCGTCATCGAGCATGACGGCACGCTTTGGGTTGCGGTGAAGTCGCAAGCGGTCAAGCCCGGCAAGGGTGGTGCCTACAATCAGGTCGAGTTGAAGAACCTGTTCGATGGGCGCAAGCTCAATGAACGCTTCCGCTCGGCGGAATCTGTCGAGTCGATCGAGCTGGACTTCAAGGCCTATACGTTTCTGTTCGAAGCCGGTGAAATGCTGACCTTCATGGACAAGGAAACTTTCGACCAGATCGAAATCTCCAAGGACTTTGTCGGCGAGCGCGCGGCGTTTCTATCGGACGGCATGGACGTCAAGGTCGAGAGCTATGAAGGCAAGCCGATCAGCATCAAGCTGCCGGTCCAGGTTTTGCAAACCGTGGTCGAGACCGATCCCGCCGTCAAAGGACAAACTGCGGCGCCGTCCTACAAGCCCGCTATTCTGGATAATGGCCTCAAAGTGATGGTGCCCCCGTTTATTGACGTGGGCTCCAGGATTATCGTTTCAACCGACGACGTGCTTTACGTCAAGCGAGCGGAATAACCGGACCCCTTATGGCTATCAACACGCCGCTGATGAATGTGATGACCGCGGCCGCGCGCAAGGCGGGCAAAGCAATCGTGCGCGACTTTGGCGAGTTGGAGAATTTGCAAATCCTGCGCAAGGGACTGTCGGATTTCGTCACCAAAGCCGACCTCAAATCCGAGCGGATACTGAAAGAGGAACTGTCGCGGACGCGGCCGCATTATTGTTTTGTGATGGAAGAATCCGGTATCATCGAAGGGCCGGACAAATCGCATCGCTGGTATATCGATCCGCTCGACGGGACGACGAACTTCATGCACGGTGTGCCACATTGCGCGATTTCGATCGGGCTTGAGCGCGACGGGCATATGGTTGCCGGCGTCGTGTTCAATCCTATCACCGATGACATGTACACGGCCGAGAAAGGCCAAGGCGCCTGGCACAATGACCGGCGCTTGCGGGTGTCGGCGCGGCGTGAACTGGGTGACTCTCTCATTGCCACAGGCATTCCGCATCAGGGCCGCCCGGGACAGGAAGAATTTCTGAGCGAGCTTGGCACGGTGATGAAAGATGTGGCTGGCGTGCGCCGGTTTGGTGCTGCGGCGCTTGATCTGGCGTGGGTTGCGGCCGGGCGCTACGACGCGTTCTGGGAGCGGGCCCTGGCGCCGTGGGATGTTGCGGCCGGCACCGTGCTGGTGCGCGAGGCCGGCGGGTTGGTTAGCGATCTGGCCAGCGGGCAGGATATGCTTACCAATGGCCATATTCTGGCTTCAAATGCCAATCTTCACGGGCCGTTGCTTAAAATTTTGAAAGGCACACGCTGAGCCGCGTGAAGTTTGCCCCGGTTTCGAGTAGTGTCAGCGTCATGCGAGTCAGTTTAGTTCTTGTGCTGGCGTTCACAGCGTGTGGGATTTCTCACGCG
>VFKO01000604.1 GCA_009885515.1 Rhodobiaceae bacterium
CGCAATCTCATCGCGCAAATGCAGCGCCGCATAACAAGCCCGCTGCGCATGATCCTCATGCGCGATCGGCGCCCCGAACAACGCCATAATCCCGTCGCCGGTGAACTTGTCGACGAAGCCTTCGAAGCGCTCGACGCCTTCGGTGAGGATGGCGAAGAATCTCGACATAATCTTCGAGAAGGACTCGGGGTCGAGCGACTCTGCGAGTTCCATCGAGCCCTTTACGTCGGCGAAAAGCACGGTGACCTGTTTGCGCTCACCCTCCACCGCCGCCTTCGCCTGGCGGATCTTGTCGGCGAGGTGTTTGGGGGTTTCGCGGACTGCCGCTATCAAAGTCCCCGCTCTGGTGCCGCACTCAAGGCAGAATTTTGCGGCGGGCGGAAGCCCAGTTCCGCAGGAGGCACAACGCGCTGCGAAAGCATTGCCACATTCTACACAGAATTTCGCGTGGTCGAGGTTCTCGCCTCCGCACTTCATGCACTTCACTTGTGGCACCTCATCGAGCGCTACGCCTGCGCCATCGCCAGACCGAGTTCAGCTGCCATGCTATGCAGTCGTTTGTCGCGGGTCCAGAGCGCCGCACCGGCGCTCAACTTCACTGCGGCCAACAAGTGGGCGTCGATGTAGCCAATGCCGCTTCCAAAAAGCTTGTGCGTGTCGATGAACTCGAGTACTTCGCCGTCCGTGGCGCCAATAGCCGTCGGCAGGTTTGCCAACAGCCGCAGTATCTCGCCCCGTGGCTTGAGGTGTCCCAAGGCAATCTCGCCGATCACGAACGGATGCGTGATGACCCGGCCACCATCAAGCAAACCTGTGAGCCGGCTATCGCCGGCGCGCAGGTGATTGACCCAGACTGTAGTATCAACCAGAATCATCTCTTCACGTCCGGCGACGTGGTGGCGCCTTTAGTTTGGGCTGGCTGGCGCACAGGCGAGCGAGCCGGCGTGCAGCTTCGCGCTCAATCAGCGCTTTCAGCGCCTCGCGCACCAAACTCGACTTTTCCATCAAGCCGGTAAAGCCCTGGGCTTCGGCCACGAGATCGTCATCAAGTGCAATGGTGGTGCGCATGTTCCAGCCTCTCATCAAGGCACGAATATGTCATCATTTGATGCCAAAGTCAATGCCTACGAAAGACCGTTACTCCTCGGGCTTGTCCTCGTCATACGCCGACATCAGCCGGCTATAATACTCCGCTATTACGCTCAGACTCTTGACCGGCAGGCGCTCGTTCGTGCCGTGAAAACCCTTCAATTCCTCCGGGGTCAGCACGGCGGGAACCATCCGAAACACGCTGTCGGTCAGCGGCTGATAGTAGCGCGAGTCCGTTCCGGCCTGCACCAGGTTGGGTACCACAATCACGCCCGGCATCACCGTCTCAAGCGTGCGCTTGAGGAAGGCGAATTGCAGCCCATCGACGTTTGACACGGGCGACGCCCCTCGCGCGCCGTCTTTGACTTTCACGTCGACCTGATCGTCCGCGATGGCAGCCCGCACGTGCTCGACAATTCTGTCGACCGTGTCGCGCGGATGGATGCGGAAATTGATCGACGCCTTTGCATCGGGCGGCAGTACGTTATCCTTGTTGCCGCCGCTGATGACGGTCGGCGCAATCGTCGTGTGCAGACTGGCCGCAAGCGCCGGCGATGCATTCATCGCACCCACCACCAGCGGTTCGAACAGCCACAGATTGGCGACCAGGACCCGCCGCACAAACGGCATCGTCGGCATCAATTGCTCGAGTTGCTTTCGCGCGATTCCATCAATCTTGCTTACAAAGGGCGCATCGCCGACCCGACCGATCGCCAGCGCCAGCCGGCCGATCGCCGTCTCCGGCACCGGACCCGGCACCGATGAGTGCCCACCGGCACTGTGCGCCGTCAACTCAAGCGTCACCGACCCCTTCTCGGCCACGCCCAGCAACG
>VFKO01000036.1 GCA_009885515.1 Rhodobiaceae bacterium
ACCAGCGGGGTGTAGACTTCGTCGGAAATGATGGCGATGCCTGTTTTGCGGGCAAAATCAAGGATTGCCTGCTGTTCGCGTTTACTCATGATCCAGCCGGTGGGGTTGCTGGGCGAGGCTACGAAGATGGCTTTGGTGCGGGCGTCGGCGCTGGCGAACAGGCGCTGCAGGTCAAGGGACCAGGGCTCGCCATTGGTGCCGCCGTCCAGGCGCACAAAGCGCGGCTCACAGCCCAGGCCGATGACAGCCTGGAAAATGTTGGGCCACATCGGCGAGACGATGATGATGTTGTCGCGTTGGGTGCACAGGCACTGCAGGGTGATGTTGATGGCGAGCATCGCCGAGCCGGGTACCGTGACGCGATCCATCTCGATGGTTTTGCCGGACTGGCGCGAGGCCCAGGTGGCGATGGCTTGGCGCAGCTCCGGTACACCGCGCACGAAGGTGTAAAAGGTCTTGCCTTCGTCGAGGGCCTTTTTGGCTGCTTCGCGGATGAAGGCCGGGGTGACGACGTCGCTCTCGCCGAACCAGAGCGGGATGATGTCCGGGCGGCCGAGCCCCAAAGAAGAAACTTCACCAATGCCGTTCGGCAGAAGGCCAAGGATTTCGGGGCGGATAGGGTTGGGCGTGGTTTTGGGCATTTTTGTCGCGCATGTGAGAGGTCAGGCCCTAGGGTGCCGCCCTTGCATGGCCGGGCGCAACCCCCTACAAGCCTCGACCATTCCACACGCGGGCTTTGGCTGCCTGGCCGTCATATGACGGGCCGCCCTCCGGTGCTGGGTCCCCTCGTTTGGGGACTTGGTGATAGTCCGCGGAGGCTCAACCGGTTAAGGAGACACAGGCCACATGGCACTGCCTGATTATTCTATGCGTCAGCTGTTAGAAGCGGGCGTTCATTTCGGCCACCAAACTCATCGGTGGAACCCGCGTATGTCCCAGTATCTTTATGGGTCGCGCAACAAGATTCACATTATCGATCTGACGCAGACGGTGCCGTTGTTGCACCAGGCGCTAAAGACGATCCGCGATGTGGTGGCCCAGGGCGGGCGGGTGCTGTTTGTTGGCACCAAACGTCAGGCCTCTGATCCAATCGCCGATTCGGCCAAGCGCTGCGCCCAGTATTATGTGAACCATCGCTGGCTGGGCGGCACGCTGACGAACTGGCAGACCATTTCGCACTCGATCAAGCGTTTGCGTTCGATCGACGAAATCCTGAATGCCGGCGCCGTGGGCTTGACCAAACGCGAAGCCCTGAACCTGCAGCGCGACAAGGACAAGCTTGAGCGCGCGCTTGGCGGCATCAAGGAAATGGGCGGCGTTCCAGACCTGCTGTTTGTGATCGACACCAACAAGGAAGCGATCGCCATTCAGGAGGCCAACAAGCTTGGCATTCCGGTTGTTGCAATCGTCGATTCGAATTCCAACCCGAACGGCGTGTCGTTCCCTATTCCCGGCAATGACGATGCGACGCGCGCCATTGCGCTTTATTGCGATTTGATTGCGCGCGCGGTCATCGATGGATTGTCGGCGTTTCAAGGTGGTTCTGGGGTTGATATCGGGGCGTCGGACGACGTTCCGGTCCAGGAACTTCCTGCCGAGCAACCGGTGACACATTAAATAATGCGGCCCGCGCGTTGATGTTGATAGCGCGCGGCCAACTCAAACATTCAGGAGCACTCCATGGCTGACATTACAGCCGCGATGGTCAAGGACCTGCGCGAAAAGACTGGGGCCGGCATGATGGACTGCAAGTCTGCCCTCAGCGAAAATAGCGGGGACATGGAAGCGGCGGTCGATTGGTTGCGCAAGAAAGGCTTGTCGAAGGCGGCCAAGAAAGCCGGACGCATCGCAGCCGAAGGTCTCATCGGCGTCGCCGCACGCGCAGGCCGGGGTGCTGTTGTCGAAGTTAACTCCGAAACCGATTTTGTGGCTCGCAACGAGCAGTTTCAAGGTTTCGTTGCTACGGTTGCGACGCTGGCTTTGGAGGCCGGCGGCGATGTGGCGAAGCTTGCGAAAATGCCGTTCCCTGGCACAAGCCTCGACGTTGACGGCCAACTCAAACATCTGGTGGCCACAATCGGCGAGAACATGACATTGCGCCGGACGGCATCGTTTGACGTCGCGCCAGGTGTGGTCGCCACATACGTCCACAATCAAGCGGCGCCCAACCTGGGCAGGATGGGTGTTCTGGTGTCGCTGAAGTCATCGGGTAATGCGGAACTGCTTGCCGCTCTCGGCCGAAAAATTGCGATGCATATCGCGTCGGCAAACCCGCTGGCCTTGAAAGCGGAGCAGATTGATTCGGCGACGATCGAGCGCGAGAAAGCCATATTTGCCGATCAAGCCCGCGCATCGGGCAAGCCAGAGAACATTATCGCCAAAATGGCCGAAGGACGGCTACGCAAGTTCTATGAGGAAGTTGTCTTGCTCCAGCAGGCTTTCATCATGGACCCTGAGAAGACGGTCGAAGCCTTCGTCAAAGTCTCGGAAAAGGAAATTGGTGCGCCAATTTCCGTCGAAGGCTTTATGCGCTATGCTCTTGGCGAAGGCATCCAGAAAGAGGAAACTGACTTCGCCGCCGAAGTCGCCGCCGCAGCGAAGAGCTGAGGAAACCAAAGAGAGCCGCAGTCGATGACATCAACGCCAATCTACCGCCGGGTGCTGCTGAAGATTTCCGGTGAGGCGTTGATGGGATCGGGCAATTACGGCATCGATCTGGCGACGGTGGATCGCATCGCCGGCGAAATCAAAGAAGCGAAAGCCATCGGTACCCAGGTGTGCGCGGTCGTCGGTGGCGGCAATATCTTTCGCGGCATGCAGGCCGCCGCGTCGGGAATGGAACGCGCGACGGCAGACTATATGGGCATGTTGGGTACGATCATGAACGCGCTCGCGATGCAGAATGCTCTTGAAAAAATTGGTGTGTTTACGCGCGTGCAATCTGCGATCCCGATGATGACGGTCTGTGAGCCTTACATCCGGCGTCGCGCGATGCGTCATATGGAAAAGGGCAGGGTGGTGATTTTTGCCGCCGGAACCGGCAACCCGTTCTTCACGACCGACACAGCGGCGGCCTTGCGCGCTTCAGAGATGGGCGTCGATGCCTTGATGAAAGGCACGCAGGTTGACGGTGTGTATTCGGCCGATCCGAAAAAAAACCCGTCGGCCGAGCGATACGAGCGCCTGACTCATATGGACGTGCTGGCGCGCGACCTGAAGGTCATGGATGCCTCGGCGGTGTCGTTGGCGCGGGACAACAAGATTTCGATTGTCGTTTTTAATATCCATGAAAAAATGAATTTCGTGAAAGTGCTCCAGGGCAAAGGCCTGAGCACAGTGATTGCAACTTAACTGCGACGGCCTCGCCTTCGCGTGGAGGACTTTCATGGCGCAATCCAAGCCATTCGATTTTGAGGATTTGCAAAGGCGCATGAAGGGCGCCGTGCAAACCCTGAAGCACGAGTTCGCTGGTTTGCGTACCGGGCGGGCGAGCGTCAGCCTGCTTGAGCCTGTGCATGTCGATGCCTATGGAAGCTCCATGCCGCTTTCGCAAGTTGGCACAGTCAACGCGCCGGAGCCGCGCATGCTGACCGTTCAAGTCTGGGACCGGGGGCTTGTCATTGCTGTCGACAAGGCCATTCGCAGCTCCGGCCTTGGGTTGAATCCGCAAGTGGACGGTCAATTGCTGCGCATTCCAATCCCGCCTTTGACGGAGGAACGCCGCAGGGAACTTTCGAAGATTGGTGCAAAGTACTCTGAAACGGCGCGGGTGGCCGTGCGCAATATTCGCAGGGACGGGATGGAGCACCTCAAGAAGCTCGAGAAAGAGCATCAAATCAGTGAAGACGAACACAAGAAACTTCACGATAAGGTTCAGTCAGCGACCGACGCTCACATCAAGGAAATTGACGACGCTTTTGCAGCCAAAGAGAAGGAGATCATGCAAGTCTAAGCAAGGCTTGCGGGTCGTAGACGGATGTCACCTGGTGCAGTCGCTCAGTTAGGTCAATCGCCTCCAAACCATGTTGCCATCATCATGGATGGGAATGGCCGATGGGCGAAGGCGCGCCATCTCCCACGCGCCATGGGGCACAGGGCAGGCGTCGCTGCCGTTCGGACCACGGTGCGCGCTGCGGCCAAGCATGGGATCAAGTATTTAACGCTGTTTGGATTCTCTTCGGAAAACTGGAAACGACCCCGGACGGAAGTCAATGATCTCATGGGATTGCTGCGGCTTTATATTCGCAGCGACCTGAACGAGCTTCATGCCAATGGTGTCGAGATCCGGATTATTGGAGCAAAAACGCAGCTTGAGGGGGATATCCTCGACCTCATCGAAGAGGCTCATAACCGCACGCGGGGAAACGCAAACCTAAGACTTACCATTGCCTTCAATTACAGCGGCCAGGACGAGATTATCGAGGCGGTTCGCCGTATCGCCGAGAGCGTGAAAGCTGGTACGCTGGCAACCGATGGAATCGACCGGAATGTTTTCTCCTCGTATCTGGCGACG
>VFKO01000500.1 GCA_009885515.1 Rhodobiaceae bacterium
AGGTTTCAGCGGGCACGATTGTCGCCACGTCGATCATCATGGGCCGGGCATTGGCGCCCATTGAAGCGGCCATCGGCCAGTGGAAGCGGTTCATTCAGGCACGCCAGTCTTACGCCCGGCTGAGCGCGGTGCTGCAGGCCGGTCAAGATGCGCCACGCACGGAACTGCCACCTCCGGAAGGTAACTACAAACTGGACGATGTTTGGATGCGGTATCCAGGCGTGAAGGAACCATCTTTGCGCAATATCGCCTTTGAGCTGACGCCCGGCGAGGTTCTTGGGATCATTGGTGCAACAGGCTCCGGCAAAACGACACTGGCCCGGTTGATGATTGGCGCACTCAAGCCGACTGCTGGTAACGTCCGGCTGGACGGGGTCGAAGTGTCGGATTGGGCGTCGAGTGAACTGGGGCCTTCGGTGGGGTATCTGGCGCAAGACGTTGAGTTGATGGAAGGCACGATTGCGGAAAATATTTCGCGCTATGGGGAGCATAATTCGGCGGCCATCATCGAAGCTGCGAAAATCGCCAGTGCGCATGACTTTATCCTGACGCTGCCCAACGCCTATGAGACCTTGATCGGTGAGCGTGGGAAACTGCTTTCCGGCGGGCAACGCCAGCGCGTGGCACTGGCGCGGGCGATTTACGGCAACACCAAAGTCGTGGTGCTTGACGAACCCAATGCCAACCTCGACGCTGCGGGTGAATCTGATCTTCGCCGGGCGGTTGAGTTATTGAAGCAGCAAAAACGTACCGTCGTGATCGTCACCCACAGGCCAGGCATCCTGCCTGCGGTCGACAAACTCGCAGTGATGAAGGCCGGCCAAATCGCCTCGTACGGCCCGCGCGATGAAGTTCTCGCCGCTCTGAACAAAGCCGCTGCGGATGCCGCGCGGGTTTCCTCCAATGTAACGCCTCTCGAGACCCGCCATGCAACAACCAAAATCCAGTCCTAGACGCCCGAATTGGCCGGATAAAATTCCGAGCCTGCAAACAAACACGAAGAGGGCGATGATTTTCGGCTTCGGTTTGATTGCCGCGACGATTGGCGGGTTTGGCATATGGAGTGCAACGGTTCCGATCGCGAGCGCCGTCGTTGCGAACGGCCAGATCGTGGTGGCCTCGAAGCGCAAGCAGATTCAGCATCCCACGGGAGGTGCAATCCGCGCGATCAAGGTCGACGACGGCGAGTTCGTGAAAGCTGGCGCCGTTTTGGTGGAGCTTGAAGATGCCGACGCGATTGAACGCTTCACGCGTGGCCGGGATTCTTACTATCTGGCGCTGGCAACGGAGGGCCGGTTGAAGGCGGAATCCTTGAGCCTTGAGCAGCCCCAATTCAGTCCGGAATTGCTTGGCGTGGCCGCGAGAGATTCATCGGTCCAGGCGCTGCTCGACGGGCAACGTCAGCTTTTTACTGCGCGGCGTTCTGAACTGCACGGTCAGCTTTCGATCATCGAGGAAACACAGGAACAGCTCAAGAATGAACTGAAGGGGCTGGAGTCGGATCGCAGTGCCGCCAATCAGCAGATTGCGATGTCAAAAAAGGAACTCGACATCGTCGATGACCTTTACAAGAAAGGGTATACGACACGGTCACGCGTGTTCTCACTCAATCGCGAAATTTCACAGCTGAGCGGGAATTCAGGCCGTTCGGTGGCGATGATTGCACGGACGAGAAGTTCGATCGTCGAAAACGAGCTCAAACTCTTGCAGGCGCGCAATCAGATTCAAACCCTTATCCAGGGTGATCTGCGCGACGTTCAAGCAAAAATTCCCAACCTGCGCGAGCAGTTTCGTGCCGCCGCACAAGCCTATGAGCGCATGACGATCCGTGCGCCGGTGTCGGGCAACGTGCTGGCGCCGAAACTGACGACGGTGGGCTCGGTCGTGAGACCGGGCGAAACGATTCTCGAGATTGTACCCAAAGACGACCGCCTGATGGTGGAAGTGCAGTTACGCACCAATGACGTTGATTCAGTACATATTGGTCTGCAAACCGAAATTCAATTTACCGGCCTCAGTCAGCGGGACATTCCGCGTCTGTATGGAAACGTTGTCTATGTGTCGGCGGACTCCATTCAGGATCCGCGGTCGAGTGCGATGTATTTCATCGCCCACATTGACGTTTCCGAAAGTGAACTGCGACGCCTGGGGACGCAAGTGCTGCAGCCCGGAATGCCCGCATCGGTCATGATCAAAACCGGTGAACGCACGGCGCTGGCTTATTTGACGCAACCGCTCACAGACAGCATCACGCGGGCCTGGCGGGAATAGGCGGTCATTTTCCCGAGCGCCTGAGGTGCGCCCCCAGAATGCAATCGGCGTACATGTCGTTGAGCACGCCGATTTCCTTCTTGCTGATCTTGCCCGGCCGGTTGATCAGGGCGTCATAGGCCGCTTTGTTTCTCTGCGCCGTTGCTTCGTGGACTTTTTGCAATTCAACGGGGCAGGCGTTCCAGATGGCGAGGGCGCGTACAGCGCGGGCCTTTGCTGAAGACCGGCCCGCTTCGGCGGTGCCACCACTATTGACTTCGGCGCGCGTGATGTCGGTCTCTTCTATTACGCAAAAAGCACCCAGCGTCGCATAAAAGGTTTCTGCTGTTGCAATCTCGTCTCCGGTTGGTTCGGACTGCGGGGCCGCATCTGCATCGGTGGTGCCCAGGGCCACGGACTCGCGTTCGGCGCACACTTTCGTTTGACTGGCCTGGAGTGCGCAGCGTGCGGCGTCGAACTTATCGTTTGCCAGCGCGCACAGGATTTGCGCCGCGCGCGTTGCGCCATACCTGGCAGCGATTTGTTCTTTGAAGTAAGCCCATTTGTCGGCTGTGTCTTCAACAGCCGCAGAGACGGCGCGCGCGAAATTGCCGCTGATCTTTCCGCGCGGGCTGGTGCCGATGCCGCCTTGTCCCCGGCCGATTGGGCCTGTGTCTTTGCTGAGGTCTTCACGCAGGATGCGGATCTGGCCGACAAGAGGTGGAAGCGCTCCGTACTCGCATCCGAACGTGAAGCCCAATAGCGACAAGTCTCCCGGGCAGCCGCTCATGAGGCCGTCTGGAAATTCTATGGACAGGCGCGGATCGAACCATTTGGCAGGACCCGACTGACCGAGGCCGGGAGGGTTGGTGGCCGAGATCGCTTGCTTGGCAGGACGGTCGACCCAATTTGAATTGGCGTAGAAGTCCTGGGCTGTATGAAAAGCCAAACCCAAATGTTCGAGCACGTTGCATTTGGCGCTGCTGCCGCGCCCGATGAAGCGGCAATCGA
>VFKO01000497.1 GCA_009885515.1 Rhodobiaceae bacterium
AAGTCAGGCATGAGTCTTGTGCCCAACCAGAGCATTGCCGCCGCCGCGAAGAACACACCGGCATTGATGAGCACCGCCGTCGCCAGTCCAAGACTCTCGCTGAACTGCCAGTTCAAGATGGCCTGGCAAACAACCGCCGCACCCAGGATCGGCGGCAGAAGCATCCACGCGTTCATAGTGCCTCCCTTTCCAAGCTGCAGCTCATCGATTCAAGCTGACCTTGCACCAGTTATCGACCTGTTCCGAAAACCACTCAGTCTCGCTCAGCATGATTTGGTGCTTATCGCTTGCGTTCTTGATCAGTACCGTCGTCGGACCACCCACAGCCTCGAAATTCGCTCTCACCTGGTCGACGCCGCCGAGCATGCGGTCGAATTCCGCAACGACCATCAAAAACGGCTTTGCATTCTTCAACAACGGCTGCGGCGGCTCGAAGTGAGCCAGCGTCGCCAAGCCGATGAGCTTCATCGCCACAAGCCTGTCTGGATCGGATTTCATGTGTAGAGCAACCGCCGGATCCCCATAATTTTCATCGGCGTTGTTGACCTCGTCGGTATTGATCCAACAGGCCTGGCCGATGGGTGAGGCCAGAAACATCTGCATCGGCGGGCTGGCGAAAAGCATGCGCATCGCTGTAAGCGCCGGACCGCCGGGGATGAGAAAGCCAGCTTGCCCCACCGCGCCGTCTACGCCGTCAATGCACAGACCAGCAGAAGCGATGAACATCCCAAAGCTCGATCCCACCAGGAAGAGTGGCTTGCTCTGACGCGTCCGGATCTCGGCAACGAGACGCGTGAGCGCCGCATAGGTTGCAGCGGCGTCGAAGTGTCCGCGCGTGCCCGTGCGCCCAAAGCCCGGCATGTCCCAGCTCCAGATGTCCGCACCGAATTTGCCCTGACGATGATAGGCCCACTTGTCGTACATCCCACCATGCCCGCCAAAGCCATGACAGAGCAAGAGGCTGTAGTCGCCGTCGCCCGCATAGCGATAGGCATGGACGCCTGCGATCTCGAATTCCTGTCGTGTCATTGGTTTGCCTTTCGCGCGTCGTAGAGAGCGCCGGTCATGGTCCGCGCCGCCTGTTCCAACTGCTTGCTCCAGTCCTTGGTCGCGATCTGTCCGACATAGCCGTCAGGTCGTATCAGCAGCAACGTGTCCCCCTGCAAGCCGTAGATTCGGCAAAAGGATTGCTGCTTGTCGGCCAGCGAAACGTCAAGCCGCGCGCCTGCATTTACCGCGACACGTTTCAACGATGCGCCGCGGCTCGGCCAAGAACTCTGCGCCAACGCTTCAGCGGCTTTGGGCCCATACCCGATCGCTGTGAAGTGCGGGCCGCGAAAGAGCTCGAACAACCGTGTCTTGGTACCATCAGCGTTGACCAGCCTGGCGTCTGGCGCGCGGTCGCCAACGCGCACGGTCGCCGTTCGCTGGCTCGACGCCGGCGCCAGAGGGCCGTCGCAGTAGCTCAGTTCAAGCTGACGCTCGTCGGCGGTTCGCCGGATCGCATCCGCACTCGGCTTGCCGATGGCCTGATAGCGTTTCGTCGAGCGCGCGAGCATCTCATCGGCGATGGGTTGACGCTCGGCCTCGTAGGTATCGAGCAACGCGTCGCCGGCGCCAGAGAGCGCCTGCCCCAGCTTCCAACCGAGATTGTATGAGTCCTGCACGCCGGTGTTCAGCCCCTGCCCGCCGGACGGAGTGTGCACGTGGGCGGCGTCGCCCGCCAGAAAGATGCGGCCCTTGCGATACGATTGTGCCAACCGGATATTGGGTCGAAAGACGGTGCTCCAGCTGGTCTTGCCGAGGCGGATGCTGCCATTGCCGGTGCGCGCGCGAACGCGCCGTTGCAGGTCCTCGGCATCGAGCTTGGCTTCATCGTCGCCGTCGATGCGGATCATCCATTGGAACAGGTTCGTGTTGGGCAACGGACACGCTGCAGTCACCTTGCCGCCCTTGCCCGGCCAGATGTGCCAGCGCTGCCGCGAAAGACCCGTCGTCTCGGAATCGAGGATGATCCAACGATCGCTGTCATCAGTTTCGCCCGTGAAGCCGATCCCCATCTCAGACCGCACCCTGCTGGCGCCGCCGTCGGCGCCGACAAGGTATCGCGCCGAGATCGCTTGCTCGTTCCCACCGACACGAACCATGGCGGTAACGCTGTGATCGTCTTGCTGCACGGCCACCAACTCGGTGCCAAATTCAATGCGTGACCCCAACTCCGCCAACCGTGCGTGCAGGATTGGGTCGGTGCGGAACTGCGGCACCATCCATGTGTTAGGGTAAGGGCGATCCTCGCTCGGCTTGGCGCGTTTGATCATGCGCCACGGCACGGTGAACGGTCCGACGTAAATGCCCAGTAGCGGGTAATCACCACCAGCCGCAAAAACGCGATCAAGCACACCCAGATCTTCCAGCACTTCAAGCGAGCGCGGTTGCAATCCCTTTGCCCGCGAACCGGCAAATGCTACGGGCTGTTTGTCGATGACCCTGATGTTGAGACCACGGCGGGCAAGGTCGATCGCCAACGCTGTCCCACTGGGACCTGCGCCCACCACCAGCACGTCGAGCGGTTTCATCGTTGCGCTCACCGCCAGTTCACCCACTGCGCTACCGCATCGCCCATGACGAGCTCAAGATCGCGACCCTTGAGCCACGGCAGTTCCTCTGTGAAGAGCTGGACGCACTGCCGCCACGATGGTTGCATCCGTGTGATGTCAGTGCCCCAGAACATCCGCGCGGCACCATAAGCATCGAAGAACCGCCGCAGATGTTGATGCGTGTCGGCGAAAGGAAGTGCTTGCGCTGACATGCTCGGCACGCCCGTCGCCTTGATTGTCACATTGGGACGCCGCGCCAGTGCAAGCAGCGTGTCGAAATGCGCCGCCGCTGCCGGAAGCTTCTCGAACGGGCTCACAGCGAGGTGGTCAACCATCACGCGTACGCGCGGATAGTTTGCGGCAATCGCACCCACGCGCTCGATCAGCATTGGTAGGACGCCGAAGGCGACCGGAAGTTCTCGACGTTGGGCGAAGCTCCACAGCCAATCCAGCCGGTCCGACAGCAACGCCTGCGCGGCGGTGGGAGTCGCAAACAGCAGCCGTAAGCCCAACATGCCGGGCTTCGTCAGTAATTGTTCGACCAGAGCCTCGTCGCCAGGCACATCGACCGCAAACCATCCCAGCGTCGCCAGTCTCTTTGGGTGTGCGGCCGCGGCCACTGCGGCATAGTCCATCGCTGCCGGGTCCCATATCGGTGGGCAATTGATCGCAGCAGCGACGCCTGCCTCGTCCATCTCAGCCAGAGCGCGCTCGTAAGTGTAAGGCACGCGAGCGTGGTGAGGCGGCGCCTTGTCGTTGGTCCACAAGTGAATCTGGGCATCGACAATGCGCATGGTAGCAACCACCTTCCATATCCGTGTATTTTGCACGGATATGGAATTGCAGGTGACTTGTCAAGCATTTCCGTGTATTATGCACGCAATGACACACTGGACCGACGAACTTCACACCATCCTTCTGCAGGTAAGCGGCGTCATCAACCGCCCCGACGTCGACGCGCGCTTCCTCGCTCGCTCAGGCGTAAAGCTCGACCGGGCGCTGTTTCCACTGCTGACACGCATCGGCGTGGCAGGTCCGATTGGCGCGGTGGAACTTGCAGCACTTGTGGGACGCGATCACTCAACCGTCAGCCGTCAAACCGCAAAGCTCGAAGAATTGGGCCTCATCGAGCGCACCCCCTCGTCCGCCGACGGCCGCATTCGCCTCCTGCGACCGAGCACCGCCGGCAAGCACATGCTGTCCGAATTCGCGCGAACACGGCGCAAACTGATGGAGGAACACTTCAAGAAGTGGATCCCGAAGGAGCGGGACCAACTCCTTCGCCTACTCAAGAAAATGGCCCCAACCTCAAGTTGAACAATCGACTCGAACGATGGATAAATAGTGAAGCAAGCTGCCACCCAAATTAAAGAGACGCCGATCCCCCTCACATCATCGCTTCAATCAAATGCGGCCCCGGTTCCGCCAGCGCCCGCTTCAGTTCCTGCACCAGCGTCTCATTGTCTTCTGCACGCACGGCATTCACACCCATTGCCCGGCCCATGGCCGTAAAGTCGATCGCAGGTTTATCAAGTGACAACAAACTGCGCGACCGCTCGCTTTGCGCCGTCGCTCCCACACGATCGAGTTCCATGTTCAAAATCGCATAAGTCTTGTTGTTGAGCAGGATGGAAATCACATGCAGGTTTTCCCGCGCCGCTGTCCACAGTCCCTGTATCGTGTACATCGCGCTGCCATCGGCCTGAAGATTGATTACCGGACGTCCAGGGCACGCCACCGCCGCGCCCACTGCCATCGGAATCCCGTCGCCGATTGCACCTCCCGTCAAAGATAACCAATCGTGCGGCCGTGCATTCTGCGAAGCAATGAAGGCCCACAATCCGCCGGTAATGGCTTCATCCGAAATAATCCCCCCCTCGGGCATCAGTGCCGCCACCGCAGTGCCTATGCTTTCAATGGTGAGCTTGCCGGCCGAAGGCAGCTCGATTCGGTCGCTTGCGGGCGCAACAAAATCGCTAGCCTTCACACCAAGCTCATCTGCCAGCGCCGCCAACACATCGTAGACATCAAGTTCCGCGTTCCACACATCGTGAACCTTGCAATCCGGTGACAGGAAGGTGGACGGCTTGCCCGGATAGGCAAAGAAGGCTACAGGCGCCTTGGTTCCCACCATGATGGCATGACGGAAACCACCCATCATCATGCTCGCCATTTCACCGAGATAGGGCACGCGCTCCGGCCTCGGCAACCCCGGCCCGCGAGACAGTCGTGGCACAAACGTATCGCTGAAAAGACGCGCTCCTGTCTTCGCGGCGATGGCGGCTGCCAAGCGAAGCGGCTTTTCCAGCCCCGCATGACCGCCGATCAAAAGCACCGACGGCTCTCCGGACCTCAGACCTGCCGCGGCCGCACGCACCAGTGCCATGTCAACAGCTTTCGCTGCTTTCCTGGGTCCGGCCTTTGATACGGCGCCGTTCATTTCCGACCATGCAATGTCGGCCGGAACGATCAACGTCGAAATACCGCCATTCGGCCGCATCGCCATATCGAATGCCTGGCGCGTTCTGAGAATGGCATCTTCTCCAGACGCCGGATCGCCGATCCAGTCCGACACCGGCTTGGCGATGGAGTGAATGTCGCTTTGCAACGGCGCGTCATATTTCCGGTGATAGGTCGCGTGATCGCCCACAAGATTAATCACCCGTGACTGACCGCGCTTGGCGTTGTGCAAATTGGCAAGCCCATTGCCCAACCCCGGCCCTAAATGCAGCAGAGTCGCCGCAGGCTTGCCCGCCATCCGCGCATAGCCATCGGCAGCACCCGTGCAAACGCCCTCGAACAATCCCAGGATCGGCCGCAAACCGCCCACGCGATCGAAACTCGCAACCAAGTGCATTTCCGAGGTGCCGGGATTGCCGAAACAAGCTTCGACCCCCAGCTCTACAAGCTCGCGCAGGATGGCTTCGCTGACATTCATTGCATGGGTCCTTTGATGAAGTTCTCGTCCGCCACGATACCCAAATCGCGCGTCCTCGCCAATCACCTATCCTTTGGCAATGGCCTCGGCTGCCCGGCGTGCCGTTATCACGCTGCCCAATAGGAAAGTGCCTTCAAGCGCCCGCTGCCCATGACTTCCACCGCCGCCAAACCCCGCCGACTCGCCAATCGCGTACAGTCCCTGCACCGGCTGGTCGGCAACATTGAGGGCCCTGCTTCTAAGGTCGGTCACAATCCCGCCTAGTGACTTCCGCGTTACAATGTGCTCGCAAATGGCAATCAGCGGACCGCCTTTGGAATCGAGAATGCGCTGCCTTTTCGCCAGCCTTAGCCTGTCACCACGGTACTTACGCAAAACTTCGACAATCCGGCGTTGTTCGTCGCTATCTGGCGAGCCCGCCGTCGCATCATACCGTTCAAGTTCGCCGCGAAGGGCTTCTCCATCGATAGCAGCATTGGGCTTGAGCGCGTTCATCTTCGCCGCAAGCTCCTCAACCGTGGCAGCCACGACGAAATCGGGACAATTGTTCGAAAGATCATCGACAAGCCACCGGTTGCCCAACAGCATGTCCATCACGAAGCGCACAAAACGCCGTTCACGCAATGCAGGATTCCAGTCTGCACCTGAGGCCGCCAACTCGGTTAGGGCAATCCGCCTGTTTAGAATTTGCCAAGTGAAACCCAAAGGAGCGGTGCACACGCGCTGCACAAGATCGAATGTGTCGAATCCCGAAACCATGGCCGGGATCATCCGCTTACCATGAGCGTCTGCCCACAACGCCGATTTGGGAGGTATCAGACTGACACCATGTCCCGGCCAATTGGGCCTGGGATGCCGCACACCAGCCGCGTAATTCCACATCCGCCCGACATGAGTGACTTGCGCGCCAACATGTTCACACGCCCACACCGCCCGGCCATCCGCACCTGGGTGTGTTCCCAATAATATTGTCGTCGGCAGGTCGATCCCTTCAACCGCAGACCAATGTTCGCGGACTTGGTCGAGACTTCCACCTATGCCCCCCGCGGCAACCACGACCGCATCGGCCGAACCGCGAAAGTCCTCGCCGCCCTCGATGACGCCGCTGCAGCTCACCACTTTTCCGGCATGTAAATCAAGTCGATCGACACGGTGTCCGCAACGCACGCTTAACCGGCCCGCATTGGCATGCGATCGCAGGGCCTTTATCAATTGCGAGATCAGATACCAGCTCGAACCCCATGTCAGATGAAAACGCGGTACGGAATTTCCTTGAAGGCGCTGACCTCGTTCAACCCACATCACAACTGGCAACCAACGAATGCCGAATTGCTTCAACCAGTCATGTCCGTCCGGTGTCGACCGCTCCACAAGATGCTTAGCCCACAACTGCGGCCAAAGCACACCTTTGTCGAACTCCGCAAATGCTTTCCAGTCGTTAAACGCGCGCTCCGGTGAATCGGCGATCCGCATCCGCCGCTGCTCGGGGCTATCCACAAAGAACATCCCCCCGAATGCCTCCAGGGCCGACCCTCCCAGCCTCGCCACCCCTTCGCGTTCGTAAATCGCAACGGACTTTCCCATGTCGAGAAGCTGTAATGCGCAAACGACGCCCGCTATGCCGCCGCCGACGATCGCAACATCGCTTTGATAGGTTTTGACCATTGCGATTCTCCAATTGCGCCGGACAAATACGTCGCCGCTCTCATTGACGCGCCCGCGTCCAACCCAGCGCCAACAAGGCCACGCCATAACTGACCATTGTTATCAACCCGAGCGCCACCAAATACATTTCGGCGCGCAAATACGAAACATCTGACATCGTCATGCTCATCGGTCCGGCAATCAGCCACACAATGAGCGCAGAATATACCGCAGCACCAACGATACGCGGAAATCCGCTCCACATGCGTTCATCGAATTTAAGTAAACCTCGTGACGACGCAATCACGGCAAGAACCCCCAAGTTCACCCAACTCCCTACAACCGTACCCAATGCAAGTCCCGTCGCGCCCCACGATAACCCAAGGATAAGCACCAGCTTTACCGCGATGTTGACCCCAATGGAAACCGCCGTTGCATAGACAGGCGCACGGGTGTCGCCGCGCGCATGAAAGATCGGCGTCACAGTCCTCAGTAGAATAAATGCCGGAAGTCCAGCCGCATAAGCACTCAGCACAGCACTGGCAGCATTCGCGTCCGCAACACTAAAGGCACCACGTGCGAACAACCCCTGCATGATGGCATCGGGAAAAACAACAAAGGCCGCCAAACATGGCAACGCTAGCAAAAGCCCAATTTCAGTCGCTCTGTTGAACGAACTCCGGGCTTGGATGTCGTTACCTTGGGCCACAGCGCGCGAAAGCTCCGGCAACAGCACGGTCCCCAAAGCGACACCGACGATACCCATCGGCAGTTGATTGATGCGATCAGCGTAATACAGCGATGTCAACTCGCCTTCAGCCAAAAAACTTGCAAGGATCGTGTCTGCGAAGAGTGCAATCTGCACCCCGGCCGCACCCAACGCGGCCGGCCCAAATCGCCACGCAAACTGACGCACATCACCCGTCAGCTTTGGCCAAGACGGTAGCAAGGGCAGCTTGCGTAGCATGGTGGCCCCGATCAGCAACAAGACTTCCAAAAAACCCCCGGCAAATACGCCCCATGCCGCCGCATGCGCCGCGCTCGGAAACAAGAAGGCCAGACTGAGCATTCCAGCCATCGCCAGATTCAAGAGAATAGGTGCTGCCGCGGCTGGCCAAAAATTCTTCTCGGCATTTAGCACGTCGCCCAAATGCGTAACGATCGAAACGCACAGCAAATAGGCAAACGTGATACGTGTCAGTTCAATGGCAAGCGCCATTTGTTCGGGCCGCTCCACAAATCCCGGTGCCAGCACGGCAACGATGACTGGCATCGCAAAAAACGCCACCATGAGCAGAACAAGCTGAACCACAATCTGCCATCCCAGCATCGTGCGCACAAAGGTGCGCGACGATGCCTCGCTGTCATGTTTCAGCGACGAATAAAGTGGAATGAGCGCGGCGCTATAGGCGCCTTCGGCAAAAATAGTCCGGAAATGATTGGGCAACCGGAACGCCACCAAAAAAGCGTCCGACAACATCCCCCGGCCCAGCACCGAGGCCATAATGACCTCGCGCAACAAGCCGGTGACGCGGCTCAAAAGCGTGAAACCGCCGACCGAAAGCAAAGAGCGATACATCGACAACCCGAATCCGTGAACGATGTCACACCATCGCACACAACGCCCCACAACAAGGAAGG
>VFKO01000489.1 GCA_009885515.1 Rhodobiaceae bacterium
CCTCGAACAAACCGCCGCCGGCAACGGCCAGGTCATCGGCGTCGTTGCGGAAGCCGGCACCGGCAAAAGCCGTCTCTGCTTCGAGTTTTTGGAACGCTGCCGCGCCAAAGGCATGCGCGTCTTCGAGGGCAGGGCAGTAGCCCACGGTCGCAACATACCCTTCCTGCCGATCCTGGATGTCTTCCGTTCCTACTTCGGCATAACGAGCGAGGACAACGACAAGGCGGCACGCGTAAAAATCGCAGGCAACATGGTGGAGCTCGACCAGAAATTCGCCGACACGATTCCGCTGGTTTACGACTTCCTTGGGGTCGCCGATCCGCAGAACCCGGCACCCAAGCTTGATCCTGAAGTCCGCCAGCGCCAGCTCATCGGTGTGATCCGCCAGATCATCCGCAGCGCCAGCGAGAAGCAGCCCACCGTCACCATGATCGAAGACCTGCACTGGCTCGACCCCGCCAGCGCCGAGTTCCTCGAACACATGGTGGACGCGAGACAGGGCACCCACAGCCTGCTGCTCCTGAACTTCCGCCCCGAGTATCGCGCCGAATGGATGCAGAAATCCTGGTACCGCCAGATCCCGCTGACGCCGCTGGACGAGAAGGCAACGGCGGAGTTGCTGACGAGCATTCTGGGCAACCACTCGACAATCGCTTCGCTGGCGAAACCCATTCACCAGCGAACGGGCGGCAACCCGTTCTTCATTGAGGAAGTGGTCCAGAACCTGATCGAGACGAAACACGTCGAAGGGTCCAAGGGAAACTACCAACTCGTGACCGCACTCGACAGGCTTGAGGTTCCAGCAACCGTCAAGTCAGTCCTGGCCTCGCGCATTGATCGTCTACCCGAGCGCGAGAAGCGCCTGCTCCAGACCGCTTCTGTGATTGGCAAGGACTTCCCGGAAACGCTGCTTTCCGAAATCGCCGGCCTTCCTAACGACGAACTGAAGAGCGCCATCGCCACTCTGCGCCGCGCCGAGTTCCTCTACGACCTCGCGCTCTACCCAAATGTCGAATACGCCTTCAAGCATCCGCTCACCCAGGAAGTGGCGCTCGGAAGCCTGCTCACCGAACGCAAACGGAAGATCCACCGCACACTGGCTGGAGCGATCGAGCGTCAAGATCCGCAGCACCTCGACGAACGCGCGCCGCTCCTTGCGCATCACTGGGAAGAAGCTGGAGAGACGCTGATGGCGGCACGCTGGCACAAGCGAGCGGCCGAGTGGGTAGCCACGACCGACATGAACGCCGCGGCGAGGCACTGGGGAAAGGTGCGAACGCTCGTGGGCCTGTTACCAAAGGACAATGAAGCGGCCAACTTGGGTATCGCCGCCTGCAAGCAGGTTCTCAATTTCAGTTGGCGCGTCGGCAAGGGAGCGGAGGAAACGCGGGCGGTCCTTGATGAAGGGCAAGCGCTTGCGACTGCATTGGGCGACCAGCGAATGCACCTGACATTGGCAATGCTCTACGGCAAAGCCAAAGGTGGCGAGGGCGACTCTGTCGAATACATCAGAGCGGCGAGCGAGAACCACCGGGTCGCTCTTCAGATGGACGACATCGTTATGCAAGCAAACGCGGCTTTGTTTCTAGTCGACGCCCTCGGTCACGCTGTGCGAATTTCGGAGGTCCTCGCGCTTACAGAGCATGGGTTAACGCACTACCCGAGGGCGATTCCTTCCGAGGAATGGGCCTACGGCTTCAATCCCACCAGCGGTTTGAGTTATTGGCGTGCAGTCTGTCTCAATTGGACTGGCCGGATGCAGGAGGGTTTCGCTGAGTTCGATCGCACCGTTCGATTCATGGGAGAGGACAACACGCCGGAAGCCTACGCATTCATGCACGCTTGGTGGGCCGAAGCCTTTTATCACATGCATGAGCCGGATAGGGCGTTCGAAAGCGCCGCTCGGTCACAACAGAGCAGCCGCACCGCGGGCGATCCGCCCGCCATGGCCGGCTACGCGCAGATAGCGGTTGCTTATGCACATCTCACGGCGGGACGACCGGCCGAGGCCATCGAACCGGCGCGCATGGCGAAGGCGCTGCTCGCGCGGGCCGAACAGGTGGTGATCGCCATGGGTCCGCGGCTGCTGGCAGAAGCTCTGTTGGAGACCGGCGATTTGCCTGCGGCTATAGCGGAAGCCGAACATGCAATTCAGCTCGCGCGCCATTCCCTCAAGGGCAATATTGAGGCCGACGCGCACGGCATCCTGGCGCGCGCACTGCTGCGCCGCGACGGCGCCGCAGCCCGAGAAGCAGCAGAGAGCGCTCTCGCGAGCGCCGCAGAGCTGATCGAACGAACCGGCGCGAAAACGCTCTCGCCCCACCTCCTCGAATGGCGCGCCGAACTCGCCGCGGTTCTCGGTGACGAACCAACGCGCGCATCCTTACTGAACCAAGCCATCGAAGCCTTCGAAGCCATCGGCGCCCCGCTGCAGGCCGCCCGCTTGCGGCAGCCGCATAGAATCTCTTCGCTTGCACGAACTAATCCATTGGACTAGTATCCACCATGACAGGGTCGCCACCCGTCACCGTCGTTGAAACGCCGGAGTTTCTGGCGGCAACGCGCAAACTGATGCCTGAGGAGGAGCGTTCACTGCTCGTCGATTATCTTGCGCATAACCCGCAGGAGGGGGACCTGATTCCGGGCGCCGGCGGGGTTCGCAAGTTGCGATGGGGTCTGGAAGGAAGGGGAAAACGTGGCGGCGCGCGCGTCATCTAATTCTACCATAGTCCGAACCTGCCGCTGTTCGCGCTGACGGCCTATGCGAAGAACCAAAGGGATGATCTGACACAGGATCAGCGCGATGGATTTCGACAATTGGCGAAGTCGATTGCAGAGACGTATGGCGTGAAAGGTAAGAGGAAATCGCAATGAGCAAAGTGGCAAAGAGTATCACGCGGGGTCTGGTGCAGGCACTCGCCTACGCGCGCGGGGACGCCGATGTCAGCCGCTATCGCGTCCATGTCCCCGATGCAGTCGATGTACGCGCCATTCGCACGCGCCTGAAAATGACGCAGGAGGAGTTCGCAGCGCGTTTCGGCTTCAGCGTCAACACACTACGCCATTGGGAGCAGGGCAAGCGTCAGCCGGAAGGCTCTGCCCGCGCCTATCTGACCGTCATCGCCCGCGCGCCCAAGTCGGTGCAGAAGGCACTGGCGACAGCATGACGCGATGATATGCCAATCCTGCAGCACCGATAATCGAGAGGGACGGAAATTCTGTTCCGGCTGCGGCGCGCGGTTGGCGATCAAGTGCGCGTCGTGTGGCGCGGCTAACGAAATCGGTGAGTCATTTTGTGGTGAGTGCGGTGCGACAGTTGCCGCATCCGCTCCGCCACCCCCACCACCCCGCGAAACCCCCAAACACCTCGCCGACAAGATCCGCCAGTCG
>VFKO01000566.1 GCA_009885515.1 Rhodobiaceae bacterium
ATAAACCCCGCCCTTACAGGGGTTTCCCTGAAGCCTGGGTAGCTCAGTTGGTAGAGCAGCGGACTGAAAATCCGCGTGTCGCTGGTTCGATTCCGGCCCCAGGCACCACCCTTCGCCTTCGGCTTCGGGTGGCTTACGCCACTGCCCATCACACTGTCTCCACAGTTTGCCTGCCGCGGATCGCTAGGATGCCTACGCCCGCGAAGGCGATCAGCGCGCCCAGCAGCAATCGCGACGTCAGGGGTTCGGCGAGGATCCAGACTCCGAAGACGACGCCGAGGATCGGCGCGAGCAGCGAGAGCGGGGCGATCAGCGAGACTTCGTAGCGTTGCAGCAGATAGTAGTAACCGTTGTGGCCGATCAGGCTGGCGCCGAGGGCGGTGAAGAGGAGCGCGCCCCAGCCGATGGCGTCGGCGTTTGCTATCGCGTCGAGCTGTCCGGTTTCGAAGAGGATGCTCGAGAACAGCAATAGCGGCGCGGTGATGACCGCGGTCCAGGATTGAAGTTGGAACATGCCCACACCCGTCAGGCGGCGCATGAGGATCGCGGCGATGGCGCCCGACAGTGCGGCGGCGGCAGAAAACAAGATGCCGGTCAGCGAATCGAAAACGTGGGGGTCGAAGCTGATCACTGTCACGCCCAGGAACGTGCAGGCCATGCCGAGCCAGCGGCGCCATCTGACGACTTCGCCCAGAAAGACGATCGAGAGGATCGTGGCGAACGGCACGTTGAGCTGAACCACCACGGCCACGACGGAGGCCGCGGTCAGCGCCACGCCGATGAACATCAGTGCGAAATGAATGGCGCCGTTGAACAGGGCGATGAGAATGACGTCGCGCATGCGGCCGGGCGCGAACTTGAGGAACGGCGCCAGCACGATCATCAGAATCAGAAAACGCAAGCCTACGAACAGCAGCGGCGGAATCTGGCCGACGCCGACTTTGGCCGCGACAAAGTTGAAGCCCCAAATCGTGCAGATCAGGAGCATGAGCAGGAGGTGTTGTGGCGCCATGGCGCGAATTGACCCCAAGGGAATGGATTATGCTAGGCTTTTTGAGCGCAGAACTGCCATGCAGTGGCGGGAATGTATGATGCGGCCGGGCTGCGGATCGTGCTAAACCACGGCGAAATTCTCCAACGAAACGAGTTCTGCCATGCCGAAAGTCCCATCCATGCGTATTCACTTCAGCGACGGAACGTCGATGGATTTGCCGGAAAATGATTCGGTCCAGATTGTCTCGGCGGGGCCGAGCGATACGCCCAAAGACGGTTGGCTGAAGATTACTGGGGACGCGACTCCCGCGCTGTACGGCAAGCTGAACAAAACCAGGGCGGCGGCGCTTACGCAGGGTCAACATATGGTGACCTTTCGCGGTGTGCTTTTGATTGATGGCGCGCGCCGCATCTAAGTCGTGACGTCATGTTTGTAGAGCCAGTCTTGCCGCGTGTGGACGATTCCGGGCGCGAGGCGTGCCGCCAGCCACATGGGGCCATAGGTTGCGAGTTGGGCTGCCATTCCGCGCTTGTGGTAGAGGCCGGTTTGGCGGCGGGCGCCACGTTGGACGCGGGTGGTGCGGGGTTTGCGCTCGGCCTCATAGGCGGCTAGTGCGGCCTGGAAATCCTTGCTTGATTTGAGTTTGCGCGAGAGGACCCAGGCATCCTCGATAGCCATGACGGCGCCCTGAGCCAGGAAGGGCAGCATCGGGTGGCAGGCGTCGCCAAGCAGGGTGACGCGGCCTTGGCTCCAGCGTGCGAGCGGTTCGCG
>VFKO01000158.1 GCA_009885515.1 Rhodobiaceae bacterium
AAATTCTACAACAGCCAAAAGGGCTTCGGCTTCATTCAACCCGACGACGGCAGCAAGGACGTGTTTGTCCATGCGACGGCGTTGGAGCGCGCGGGCCTGCGCGGCCTCAACGAGGGTCAAAAGGTCTCCTTCGACACGAAGGAAGATCGCGGCAAGATCGCGGTCAATGCCCTCCAGACCTTGTAGCTGAGGCGGGCGGCCCGGTTATTCGGCCGCCTTCACCTTCGCGAAGTCGCTTGCGTCGTGCCTTTCCGGCAATTGGCTTGCGGGGTCGCCCCAGGCGCGGTTGACCATGCGGCCGCGTTGGACTGCCGGGCGTTTGGCGATGGCGTCGGTCCAGCGGTGGACGTTTTTGTATTCGTGAACGCTCAAGAATTCGGCGGCCTCGTAGAGCACGCCCTTGACCATGGCGCCGTACCAGGGCCAGATCGCCATGTCAGCGATGGTGTAATCTGCGCCCGCGATGTATTCGCTTTGCGACAGTTGGCGGTCGAGGACGTCGAGCTGGCGTTTGACTTCCATGGCGTAGCGGTCGATGGCGTATTCGATCTTGATGGGCGCGTAGGCATAAAAATGTCCGAAGCCGCCACCGAGGAATGGGGCCGAGCCCATCTGCCAGAACAGCCATGACAGGCATTCGGCGCGCCTGGCCGGATCGGTGGGCAGGAATTCGTTGCCGAATTTTTCGGCGAGATGCATCAAGATGGCCCCGGATTCGAAAATGCGGATGGGCTTGGCGGGATTGGAGCGGTCGAGCAATGCCGGGATTTTCGAGTTCGGATTGACCGCGACGAAACCCGAGCCGAACTGGCTGCCGTCGGAGATGTTGGTGATCCAGGCGTCGTATTCGGCGCCCGCGTGGCCTTTGGCCAGCAACTCCTCGAACATCACCGTCACCTTTACGCCGTTTGGGGTTGCCAGCGAATAGAGCTGGAACGGATGCTTGCCGACGGGCAGTTCCTTTTCCTGCGTCGCACCCGCGATGGGGCGGTTGATATTGGAAAAGCGGTTCACCGCATCTTTGTTCCAGGCCCAGACCTTGGGCGGCGTATAGGCGGGTGTGTCGGTCATGCTCTGAACTCCAAGCGTCAAGGATGCGCTGACTTAAACCATTTGGTCGGACGGCACGATAGACATTTTCCGACTGAGGGGATTGAGACATAACCGGCTCCGACCTATAGGTTTGGGCATGCCAACCAGGAGATTTTCGGCGATGTTCGAATACAAAGACGGGGCGACGGTTTGTGAAGGGTATGTGGCGAGCGATGGGGCACCGGGGCGCAAGCCTTGTGTACTGATCGCGCATGCTTGGGCGGGGCTTTTTGATCAAGAGCGGGCCAAAGCCGAAGAGTTCGCGCGGGCGGGTTATGTTGGGTTTGCGATTGACGTCTATGGCAAGGGCGTGCGCGGGAATCCCGGCGGTGACAACAGTGCTTTGATGGGGCCGTATTTGCAGGATCGCGCGAAGCTGCGGCAGCGATTGTTGGCGGCGGTTGACGCTGCGAAAGCGCGGCCTGATGTAGACCCCAGCAAGATCGCGATCATCGGTTATTGCTTTGGCGGGTTGTGCGCGCTCGATGTGGCGCGATCGGGCACATCTGATGTGAAGGGCGCGGTGAGCTTGCACGGCATCTTTGCGCCGCCCGGGATTGGGGCGCAGGGCAAGATCAAAACCAAGGTGCTGGTGCTGCATGGCTGGGACGACCCGATGGCCAAGCCCAACGATGTGCTGGGTCTTGCCAAGGAAATGACGGAGGCCGGTGCCGACTGGCAGATCCATGCCTATGGGCACGCGATGCATGCCTTCACGGTTGAGGCGGCGAATGCGCCGGAGAGCGGCGTCAAGTACGACAGGAACGCCGACAAGCGCTCGTCGGCGTCGATGGCGGCGTTTTTGAAAGAGGTGTTTGGGTAAGCATTAGTTCTTGCCGCCCGGCAGGTCCTTGCCGAAATTTTCGCGCTCGTTGACCTTTGGGAAAGGCTCATCGGGAACCGGTACGCCGAGGAAGCGGCAGAGTGGGTCCCAGCCTTCGGAGACCCGAAAAACCAGCAGGCGTTCGGGTGCGATGGTGCGTTTGACTTCGTCGATGTGCGCTTGATGAACGGCGATGCAGTGCTCCCGGTCCTGCAGGTGATCAGCGAAGGTATTTGTCGCGACCAGCTTTCGCGCCAGCCGGGCCACGTGCTGCATGTGTGGAGGCACCATTGCGGGGTCAGCCAGCATGATTGCGAAGATCGTGGCGATGCAGCTGTCGTACCATTTGTTCATATCGCGGATTGTGAGAATGACTTTGGCCTTGGGATAGAACGCCGCCTGCTGGCGATAGAAGGCGCAGCCCGGCCAATCGACACTGGCGCGGTAGCCTTTGAACACCACGTCCCAATCTACGGGGACACCATCAGCAGCGGCCATCCAGTGCGCGGCGAAGGGCGGATTGGCGATGACTTCGGCCATGTGATAGCAGGGGCCGAACCCCAGGCGCTCAAGGGCTGCTTTCATTGAAAGGGTTCCGGTGCGGCCGAAACCGGCGCCGACTATTTCGAGGGTCATTTCGTCTGAGCTCCGCTCGCGTGAATGGTTTGGCGCTTTTATGCCAGGACGTATTCCAATGCCAGCGCCATCAATGCGGTCACCAGGCTTGCTCCGCGTGCGGCCCGGCGGTTAAATTGAAAGTGAAGCCTTAGAGCGAAAGGATGATGGGTATGAGATGTCTTATTTCTGCAGCAGTGGTTGTGATGGCCGCCAGTGGCGCCACGGCTGGTGAACTTGAGGACGGCTTGGCGGCGGCGCGCGCAAAGATTGCTGCGGCGGCCGCCACATCGCGTGCGAATGCCAACACGCCCGAAACTAAGGCGATCGTCGAGGCTGATCTGGCGTTTGCGGCGGACGCTGCCAAGCGCGGGGCGGCGCTGGCCTTTGCCTCGCGCATGCATCCGCAAGGCAAGTTGATGCCGGCGCGTCAACCGATCGCGGTTGGTCCGGAAGCTGTTAGCGCTGTATTCAAGGGCGATACGTCGCTGTGGGAATGGGCGCCGGTCGAGGCTGTGGCGCAGGGAGATTTGGGCGTGACCTGGGGCATTGCGTCGATCTCGGGCAAAGGCGATGACGGCAAGCCATTTGCGGTGACCACCCGCTACACCACTGTGTGGCACAAGGATGGCGCGGGGGGGTGGAAGATCTGGATCGATGTGGGGACACCGGGACCGCTGCCGTAGGGTGCGGAGTCGTAAGTGTCAGGCACCCGAGATGCGCCTTAGATCAACCCGCTATTTCTTCTTTGCCTTTGGATGTGTTGCCATCCACTTTCCAATTATGACGGCAATATCTTGTGCGAAAATATCGGCCTTGGCGACTTCCAACGCGTTGAGCCCCCGTGCGTTCACAATGTAAGGGTCCGCGCCGGCCCTTAACAGCATTTCGACTGTCTCCACACTTTTGTTTGTCATGAGCGGCGTGTCGCCCTCGTCACCCTGGGTATTGACGTTTGCCCCGTGCGCGATAAGCGCAGCCGCCACTTCGGGCAGACCCATCCAGTTCACATTCAACGGCGTGAGGTTTGGGTTTGCAAGTGCATCAATGTCTGCACCAGCCTTGACCAACATTTCGATCACTTTGCGCCGGTCAGTGCGTTGAGAATCAACCACCTTCAAATAGTCTGCACCTGCGGCCCAATGTAACGCCGTGTATTTGTTATCATCCGCGGCCCGAGCGTCTGCTCCGTCGCGAAGCATGCGAGACACCAATTCAGGTATACCGGTCTCAGCGGCCGACATCAGAGCCGTCTTGCCGCTGATGCTGCGAGAAGAAGCCCCAGCACCTTTTGATTCAATCAAACCCATAAGGTCAGCATTGGTTGTTGGTATCGCGAGCACATAGGCTCCGTCGATCGCGCTGCGACTCCATTTTGCGCCGGTCTCAAACAACAAGCGTAGATTCTCAATAGAATTTGAGTACGCGGCACCCTCAATCGCTGTCAGCTTTTCGGGTTCGTACTTCATAGAATCCCCTGCTGGCACCGGCGTTGTGGCGAAAGGAGCGCGAAGGCGAATCAAGTCGGATAGAGCGACAGCGTCGCCGTGAAAGGCAACTCGCGACGTCATCCAAAGGTTTGCATCGTCGCGACTTGAAATGTCCCAATTCTCGGCCAACAGGCTGGGAGCCGTGAAACGATTACCCTTACTCCACCTCTGCACATGAACGTGCCCGAGAATTGAATCAATCAACCCCCAAAGTGCTTTTGGCGTATCGTCCTCGCGGTCTGCACCCGAAATGAGAATCGACTTTACATTGTCGTCAACTGCAACCACCAAATCCCGACCCGACAATCTTGATTTATATTGTTCCCGCATGGAGAAAACGTTTGCGTTGCGTACAGCTAAAATCAATGCATCAATTGTGTTCGCTGGAAGAATCGCACAGTGTCGGCCCTGCAGCGCCATGCCGTCCTCGCCCTCAAATGTGACGTTGCCGTCACCTCTGATCCAGATCGTCATTTGCTCGCCGTAGAACCCCTGACGGTATCGCAACAAAAACGAATTCCGGTCTTCCAGCAAAGGTGGTGGAACCTTTCTGAGCAACCATTGCTCTGATCCGTCTATGTTCACCAACGCACCCACGAGCTTTACGGCCGTCACTTTGCCGTCTTGAGTGAATGGAACAAACTTCCATGCGGAAGCGATCCCAACTGCTTGATCGAAATATTCTGCCGGGCCTGCCTTGGGAAATGCCGCAAGCACATCGCCTTGAGCGCTGATCACGACATTCAACGATACCGCGTTGAGCGGCTTGTAGCGCTCGGGATCAGCAACGCGAATTGACATGGGTCTGGTCAATTGGTGGTCAATCGTCATCAGCGCTGTGTAAATCACCGGCAATTTGCGCCAATCGGCTTCGCGACCAGTAATGGCGGTTTGAGCACTTTCTTTCTCAGCTGCCAGTTCGAAGGTTGGCAGGCCCGCCACAGGCACCGCAGACTCGGTCCTACAACGCGGATGTGCCTGCCCGGTCATTTCAGTGGTGAATTCAAGTGCCCGCCTCGGAAGCACTTCCGGGACGGCTTTGAAAATAAGAAAGTAGACGAACGAGACGGACAGAAATAATGCGACTCCGCCCAAGAAGACTCTCCACTTGACGGATTTGTCGAAAGACAGCGCGTTTCGTGCAAGTACCGAAAGCCCGAAGAATGCCGCGATCAGCGCCGCGTGACCTGCGATGGTGTTCGCACTGAATCCTAACGACTCCCAACGATGAACAAGGCTGGTGAAGAATGCGTCCGGCCATGAATTAAACTTAGGATGCATGGTGACGGCGCTGAGCCCATTTTCTGCAGCATCAGGAACGACGTGCACAATTTCCACGAGCAGCGCGCCGATAGGAATAGCCCACCAACGCCGAACGATGAGCATCGAAACCAGCAGGCAGAAAATTATGGACCATGGATGCAAATATTGAGGCGCGTAGCAGTCGACTGCGCACAGATAATCCGGAAGCAAACCCGGTCGAAGCAGACTAAAGAAGTCAGTCATCGCGACTGAACGCGCTACTGAGAAACACTAGGCTGAGATCAGTGCCGGTGGCCATGGCATTTATTTCTCCGGCGCCTTTGCCAGGGGCGGGCCGGTGAACTCGGTTTCGATGATGATCTCGACGTTGTCGCTGACGCCCATGGTGGTGCCGGGTGGCGGGATGCCTTCCTTGACGCCGAAGGCCGCGCGCTTGAGCGAGCCTCTCGCCGAGAAACCAATGCGGGCGTTCGGGTCGAACGGGTGTCCGGCATAACCGCCGTTGAAGCTTGCATCCAGAGTAACGGGCAGAGTGACACCATGAAAGGTGAAGTCGCCCGTAATGCGCGCGGTGTTGGCGCTGGTCAGATCGATTTTGGTTGATTTGAATGTCATTTGTGGAAAGCCAGCTGCGTTGAGCCACTTGGCGCCCAACAACTCGTCAACGAAGCCCGCAGGGGGATTTTCGAGTCCGAGCGAGCGTGGGTCGATGGTTGCGGTGATGCTCGATACGGACGGGTTTGCAGGGTCGAATGTCAACTGCGCGTCGAACGAAGTAAAGCGGCCCGTGTAGTTCGAAAAGCCGATGTGGTTGACGCGGAAGAGAAGGCTCGCGTGAGTCTTATCGAGGGTGTAGGCACCGGCCGGTGCGTCCGTCTTCGCGGGTGCAATGGGCGAAGGAACCGCGAGCGCGACAGGTTGCGGCGGCGGCGCTTCAGTCTCTGATTTCGTGTCCTCGGCGGGCGAACAGGCGGCCAGTGCGGCGAAGGCGAAGGCGCAAAACAATCGTCTCATGTCATTTGCTCCACAATCTCTGGAGATTTGCGCGGCGAGGTGAAAACTGCAAGGCCGATTTGTCAGCTTGCGGGCAAAGCGCGCATGGCTATGGTCCCGTCCATGAGCGCCATTGTTTCGATTCAAAACCTGACCAAGACGTACAAGTCCGGACTTCAGGCCCTAAAACCCATTTCGCTTGATATCAAGCGGGGCGAGATTTTTGCTTTGCTGGGGCCGAATGGGGCGGGCAAGACCACTTTGATCAATATCGTGTGCGGGATTGTGACGCCGACGAGCGGCACAGTGATCGCCGACGGGCACGATATTCTGCGCGACTATCGCGAGGCGCGGATGAAGATCGGGCTGGTGCCGCAGGAGTTGACCACCGACCGTTGGGAAACGGTTCTGGGGACGATCAGCTTCAGCCGCGGTTTGTATGCGCGGGCGCCCAACGCGGCCTATGTCGAGAGCGTGTTGCGGGATCTGTCGCTGTGGGACAAGCGCAATGATCAGCTGCAGACGCTGTCGGGGGGCATGAAGCGGCGGGTGATGATTGCCAAGGCGCTGAGCCACGAGCCGCGGATTCTGTTCCTCGACGAGCCTACGGCGGGCGTGGATGTCGAACTGCGGCGCGACATGTGGATGCTGGTGCGGCGGCTGCGCGATAATGGTGTCACCATTATTCTGACGACGCACTATATCGACGAGGCCGAAGAGATGGCCGACCGTATCGGGGTGATCAACAAGGGCGAGCTGATCCTGGTCGAGGAGAAGGCGTCTTTGATGAAGAAGCTGGGCAAAAAACAT
>VFKO01000233.1 GCA_009885515.1 Rhodobiaceae bacterium
CCTGAAACCCGTCCTGTCCTATTGAAAAAGCACATCGGCATCAAACGCTTAACGCCCGAACAAGACAAACGAGACACTGTTCTGGGACACTGTCCGATGTCCTGTTCGTCCTGAAAATCCTACGCCCGGTGGTACGGATGTCCGCCCAAAATCGTCACGGCGCGATACAGCTGTTCCGCCAACATCGCCCGAACCAGCAAATGCGGCCAGGTTTGAGTGCCAAATGCCAGTGTAAGCCTCGCCCGTTGCTTGACTTCGGCAGGCAACCCATCGCTGCCCCCGATCGCAAACACCAGCCGCGCCTCGCCCGCGTCGCGCCACTTGGCAAGGTCGCGCGCAAAACCCTCACTCGTGAAAGACTTGCCCCGCTCATCCAGCGCCACGACAAATGGCGACACGACCGCAGCCGCAAGTTTGCGCTCATCAGTTTCCGTCAATCCAAACGACGAAAAGCCAAGCGAGCGCCCCGCATCCCGCGCCCGCTCCAAATACGAAAGCGCCAGCAGAGTCTCCGGCGCAGATTTTGCTTTACCGCCCGCGACAATATCAATGGCTAAAGCCAAAAGCCTAGACGGCCTCAGCCATCGGCTCGCTGCCGTTCCACATTCTTTCCAGATTGTAGAACACGCGCACTTCCGGCCTGAAGACGTGAATGATCACATCCATCGCATCGATCAGGACCCAGTCGCCTTGCTTCAAGCCTTCCGCGCGGCACCGCATCCCGGCCTTCTTCAATTCTTCCGACAGGTGCTCGGCAATCGCCGCGACATGCCGGTTCGAGCGGCCACTGGCCACCACCATAAAATCGGCCATCGGGCTTTTGTTTGAAATATCGATTGCCTGGACATCTTCGGCCTGGTCGGCGTCCAGCGATTTGATCACCAGCTCCAGCAGCTTCTTGCTTGCCGCCGATGCGACTTGTTTTGTTTTAGGTGTCGCCGCCTTCTTCACCGGAGCCTTGCGCTTCACCGGGGCTTTGGCGGGTACTTTCGTCCTCGCAGTGCGAGTCGTACGCTTTGCGGTCAGTGGCTAATTCCTTCTGTTGCAGGCCAAATGAGTAATGCCAACCTACCACAGACTGGCTAACACAACGATGGGGAAATCGTTCATCTTGCTGTGAGTGCATGGGCAATCGTTTGCTTACCGTGTTTGCCCTGAAATACAATGCGGCCCTGAGGACTTAAGGCCACAGGCCGCGGCTGCGCAGATGCGTCCCCGAAGCCGGATCAAGCGCTTCCTGAATGAAAACCCATGCCGGAGGTTTACACCCCGCCAGATTTGCCGGGTCAAATATCCGGCTTTCGCCAAGATGCCGCGCCGCCGGACTGCACAACGCGCGCATGGTGAATTCCGGCCGTGCAATCACCCCTATCGGGAGTGTGCTGGCAATTTCGCGCCAGCGCCGCCACAAGTGAAACGAAGCCAAACTGTCCCCACCCATGAGCCAGACAAACTGCGCCTGAGCGTACGTTGCGCGAAGGGCGTGAATGGTATCGACGGTAAACCGGGTCTTCAGCGCCAGCTCAACCGCACTCACATGGATGCAAGGGTGGTTGGCAGTTTCCCGTGCCCGCTCAAGCCGCAACGCCAGTGGCGCCATCCCTTCCGGACTCTTGAGAGGGTTCTGTGGCGACACCAGCCACCACACACCATCCAACCGCAACCGCCGCAGCGCAATCAAACTGATGTGCCGGTGCGCCGCGTGGGCCGGATTGAACGATCCGCCAAGCAAGCCAATCCGCAAGCCTGCAGCGGCCTGCGCCTGCGCTTGAACCGGCAATATCTCAGCTTCGAACCTGGCCATCGCCCCGCACGACATATTTGAAGGTGGTCAATTCGCGCGCCCCAACCGGCCCGCGAGCATGCAAGCGCCCGGTGGCAATACCGACCTCCGCACCAAAGCCAAACTCCGCACCATCGGCAAATTGCGTCGATGCATTATGCAAGACGATCGCGCTATCGACCTCTCGAAGGAAAGTCTCAGCGGCGGCAAAATCTTCCGTCACGATCGATTCCGTGTGAGCCGAGCCATACTTACCGATATGCGAAATGGCACCCTCGACACCCTCGACGATCTTTACCGCGATGACGGCATCAAGAAATTCCGTATACCAATCCTCTTCAACCGCCGCATGCACGCGTGGATCTATGGTTTGCGTGATCCTGTCCCCACGCACTTCGCAGCCCGCCTCCAGCAACGCCGTCACCAGCGGGCGCAGCAACCGCGAAGCACCCGCCGCATCGACCAGCAGCGTTTCCGCAGCACCGCACACCGACACGCGCCGCATCTTGGAATTGAGCACGATTTCCAATGCCTTTGCGATGTCCGCCGCCTTGTCGGCGTAAACATGGCAATTGCCGTCCAGATGCGCCAGCACCGGCACGCGCGCCTCCTTCTGAACCCGCGCCACCAGACTTTTCCCGCCCCGGGGAATGATGACGTCGATAGTCCCTCCAAGTCCGCTCAGCATCTGGCCCACCGCCGCGCGATCATTGGTCGGAACAACCTGCACCGCCTCAGCCGGTAAGCCAACCCGCAGCAGGCCCACTGCAATTGCATCCCGGATCGCAAGCGCCGATCCCATGGCTTCCGAACCGCCCCGTAAAATGACGGCGTTGCCCGCCTTTACACACAGGGCCGCGGCGTCCCCGGTCACATTGGGTCTGCTCTCATAAATAATGCCAATCACGCCAATGGGCACCCGTACCCGCGATATCTTCAAACCATTGGGCCGCGTCCATTCCGCTTCCGCATCGCCAACCGGATCGGGAAGCCAGGCCACGGTCTCAATGCCTTTGGCCATGCCATGAATTGAAGCAGAGGTGAGTTTCAGCCGGTCAGCAAACGCACTCTTCGCGCCCGATTTGAGAGCCATTTCCAAGTCCCGGGCATTCGCGGCAAGAATCGACTTTTCACAGGCCAGGATCGATTGCCCCATCGCATGCAGTGCGGCCGACCGTTGGCTCTTGTCGGTTTTCACCAGCACGCGCGCTGCAGAACGGGCAGCCGCACCAATGCGCTGCATCGTTAGATCAATGTCGTTGCCGGAAGTACTCATCAACGCATCAGCACCATATCATCACGATGGATCAGCTCCGATCGCCCACGGTAACCCAGCAGAGCCTCGATCTCGCCACTTTTCGCCCGGCAGATCTTGCGCGCATCCTCCGCGCCATAGGCAACCAGTCCGCGCGCAACTTCGCGCCCGGTTTCATCTTTCACAACGATGCAGTCACCACGCTCGAACGCGCCTTC
>VFKO01000201.1 GCA_009885515.1 Rhodobiaceae bacterium
TCGCCACAATTTCGGTCAGATAGTACTCGCCCTGCGCGTTGGCATTGCCGACCCGATCCAGCAACTCAAACAGGTATCGCCCCTCAACAATCATGATCCCGGAATTGCAAAACCCAACCGCGCGCTCTTCCGCTGTCGCGTCCTTGAACTCTACGATCCGTTCAAGCTCGCCGTCTTTCGTCGCGATCAACCGCCCATACACCGCAGAATCGGATGGGCGAAAGCCCAACACGCCGATCGCAGCACCGCCGACCATCGCGGCTTCCACCGCGGCAATATTGGCAGGCCGGATCAAAGGCGTATCAGCAAACAACACCGCAACCCGGCCCTCAAAACCCTTCAACGCATCGCGAGCGGCCAAAACTGCGTGTCCCGTCCCCAGAGGCGGTTCCTGAATGGCGATCTCGGCAGGGGCAACGGCTTTTGCAACCTCGTCCATGCCCCTCGCCAGCACAACAACGCATTTGATTGCCCCGGCTGCGCGGGCCGTTGCCAAAACATGGAGCACCATCGCTCGCCCGGCCACTTGATGCAGCACTTTCGGCAGTGCCGATTTCATGCGCGTACCCTTGCCCGCCGCCAAAACCACAGCGGCAAGTGAACCGGATCGCTCGTGCATGGTTGAAGACGTCAAGCCTGGACCTCAATAAAAATCTAACGGAACCCGCCGTTCGGCCACCGGAACGCTCGCACACTCGTTATTGCATACTGAAATAAAAAAATGTTTCGTATTCTTGCCAATCCCATGGCAATTGGCTTGAAAGCGCCATAAACCGAGCTGAACTGCCTTGCCCGTCAAACTTCCTGAAACAATCATTTTCGACCTCGACGGCACATTGGTCGATACCGCCCCCGATCTGACCGCAGCTCTTAACGCGGTGTTAATCAGGGAACGCTTGCCAACCGTGCCCCTTGACCAGGTCCGCCACATGGTCGGGCGGGGCGCGCTCGCGCTCATCGAAAGCGCGCTGACCTCACATGGCATTTCGTACGACCCAAACCGTATTGCTGATTTGTTCAAGCACTTCCTCGAATATTATGAGACAAACATCGCTGAAACCAGCCGCCCCTTCGAAGGCGTGGTACATCAGCTCGACACTCTATCTCGCAATGGTCACAAACTTGGGGTCTGCACCAACAAACCCATAGCTCTGTCTCTAAAGCTACTCACGGAACTGGACATGAAAAAATTCTTTCCGATGGTGCTCGGCGCCGACAGCAAACCCTATCGTAAACCCGACCCGCGTCACCTGATCGACACAGTGGTAGAGCTCGGTGGCAACCCCTCTGATTCCGTGTTGATCGGCGACAGCGAAACCGACGCAAAAACAGCTCAAGCCGCCAGCATCCCCGTCATATTAGTCAGTTTTGGCTATAGTGAGATCCCCGTCCGCGACCTCAAGGCCAATGTCGTGATTGACCACTTCGATTCGCTCCAGGATGCCCTCGCCAAATGTGCCCGTGCTTGACTTGGGCGTCAACGCGCCCTTATAGCAACCGTCCTTCAAGAAATTGGGCGCTTAGCTCAGCGGGAGAGCACTACCTTCACACGGTAGGGGTCGCAGGTTCAATCCCTGCAGCGCCCACCATCCTCTGGCAAAACCCGCAGAAACTTCCCACATGGTACCTTACCCAACACGATTGACGCGCCCACAATGGAACTGCTTGCAAACCCGGAAGCCTGGATTGCCTTTGTAACGCTGACCACGCTCGAAATCGTTCTTGGCGTGGACAACATTGTCTTCATTGCGATTCTCGCGGCCAAGCTGCCCGTCGAAGAACGCGCAAGTGCTCGCCAGATCGGACTAGCCGTAGCGCTGGGCACCAGGCTCGCCCTCCTCGCGACGTTGTTTTACCTGTCTCATCTGGAAGCCACGACCGGCATCTGGTTCTTCGGCCGCGACTTGTCATGGCGCGACATTGTCTTGGGCGCCGGCGGACTTTTCCTGATCTGGAAAGCCGTGGTGGAAATGAACGAGTCGATCCGTCCCCACAAAAGCCACCACAAGGATAAAAAATCTGCTGCGCGAGCCGCCTTCACCTGGATCATCATTCAAATCGCCATCATAGACATCGTTTTCTCGATCGATTCAGTGATTACGGCCGTGGGAATTGCCAACGACATCGAAATTATGGCCGCGGCGATCATTATCGCGGTGTTCGTCATGATGGTCGCAATTAACCCAATCGCCGTGTTCATCGACAAGCACAAAGAGGTCAAAATCGTCGCGCTCAGTTTTCTATTGCTCGTCGGCTTTATCTTGGTGGCCGAAGCCATGGGAACCGAGATTCCCAAAGGCTATCTCTACTTTGCTCTTGGTTTTGCAAGCCTTGTCCAAGTGCTAATTCTTTGGGCCCAATCGAGCGAAAAACAAATGGACACTCTTGCAACACGAGAGGAAAACAAACACTAATCCGCCCTTCCCAAGCCTGCCTCTATCTGTTAAATGCCCGCGCTCACTGCTTGTGAAATGCGGTCATGGCGGAATTGGTAGACGCACTGCCTTGAGGTGGCAGCGGGGCAACCCGTGGAAGTTCGAGTCTTCTTGACCGCACCAAATTCAGAATTTGTTGATCCGGCGCGCTTATGGTCTGCGCTGCCACCCTTCACACCTCCTGCGAGGTGCCAATTTTGACTGACACCACCCCCAAGCCGCGACAGGCAGAGTACCGGGACGTCTCATCCCCGGTCTTTTTGCGTGCGGTACTTGATGCCATCGACGGCCATGACGAGGCAGGCGTCAAAGCCTTGGTCGAGCCGTTGCACGCAGCCGACATCGCTTGGCTTTTGGGCGCCATGGACGCCTCAAATCGCCGGGCGCTCGTTAGAGCGCTGGGCCCAGACATCGAGCCTGAAATTCTGTCTGAACTCGACGAAGATTTGCGCACGGAGCTGGTTCGAACACTGGGCCCAAAATCAGTCGCCGATGCCGTCAAGGAGCTGCACGTTGAAGACGCTGCCTATGTTCTTGAAGATCTGGAAGACTTCGAAAAGCGCGAAGTCTTATCGCAGGTCCCACTCGCAGACCGGGCCCAGGTTGTCGATGCGCTGTTGTTTCCCGAAGAAACCGCAGGCCGCGTCATGCATCGCGAATTTGTCACGATGCAGGGAAGCATGACAGTCGCCGAAGCTCTGGTCCGATTGCTTTCGGTTGATATCCCTGAAGACTTTCAGGAAATTTATCTGGTTGATAGTGAGCGTAGGCCCGTTGGTTTTCTGGCATTGAGCCGACTGTTGCGCGCCACACCTTCATTGCTGCTCCATGACATCGCAACGACCGAAATGACAATCATTCCGGCGACTGCACATCAAAAAGCATTCGCCCATCTCTTTGAGCACTACCATCTGACATCGGCCCCGGTGACTGACGAGACCGGCTGTCTGGTTGGCGTACTCAGCGCAGGATCCGTGGTCGAAGTCCTGCAGGAAATGCATAAGGCCGAAGTACTGGCACTTGGTGGCGTCGCCGAGGGAGAATCCCTGTCGGGAGCCCTGACCAAAACCACCAGGCTCCGATTTTCCTGGCTCTTCGTAAATCTGCTCACCGCAATCATTGCGTCGATCGTTATCGGCTTTTTCGAGGCCTCGTTGGAAAAGGCCGTAGCGCTGGCGATTCTGATGCCCATCGTGGCGTCGATGGGCGGCAACGCCGGCACCCAGACTTTGACGGTTGTCGTGCGAGCACTTGCAACAAAAGAACTGAATCAGGCGAATTTATGGCGCGTCATCAACCGTGAGATGATCATCGGCGTGACCAACGGCACTGGTTTCGCTTTGCTCGCTGCTGGCATAACATGGGTATGGTTCCAAAACTTGGCGCTTGCGGGCGTGATAGCATCTGCGATGTTGATCAACCTGCTCGCCGCTGCAGTGTCGGGCGTATTTGTGCCACTGGCATTGAATAAAGCAGGTGTCGATCCGGCGGTCTCTTCTCCGGTGGTGGTAACGACGGTGACCGACGTCGTCGGTTTTGTATCTTTTTTGGGATTAGCAACGTGGCTGCTTCTGAATTGACGAAATTGCGATTTTTCTTGCAAGCCTTGACCTGCACAATCGTTCTCACGGCACCCGCCATGGCGGGCAGCTGGAACTCGTCCGAGCGTCTTGAGCGGGCGCGGTCGGGGCTCGCGGCAACGTCGGTGAACGACCTCATATATGTCGGCGGTGGTGCGGCAGCCGGTGACCCCGCAAATGCGTTCGATGTCTTTGACCCCGAAAAAGAGTCTTGGCGCGCCCTTCCAGCCTTGCCCGTCGGCCTTATCAGCTTTGCAATGGCCGCGACGGACAAACAGATTTATATCACCGGCGGCTATTCAGCCGACGACCCCGGCGAACCCCGCAAAGATGTCTGGGCCTACGACATCGACGACGCCGCCTGGACACGCAAAGCCTCAATGCCCTTGGCGCGAGCGGCGCATGCGATGGCGTCGGTTGGCGGCAAAATTTATGTGATCGGCGGCGCCGGACCGCAAGCCGGCAAGACCCTGATCTACAATCCGCAATCAGACAGTTGGAAAACCGGGCCAGACCTCGCCACCCCAAGGCGCGCGCTTGCGGCAGCCTCCGATGGAAAACGAATCTACGTGATTGGTGGCATCAAGAGCGACGGCGGTGTCTCAGCGGCACTGGAAGTGTTTGACCCGGCAACTGCGGCCTGGACATCATTACCAGCCATGCCTGCGGCGCGCGGCGCCTTGACCGCCGCCATGGTCGGCGGACAGTTGCACGTAGTCGGCGGCGCGACGTGGAAGCCTCTCAAAACCTATGCAAACCACGATGTATTCAACATCGCTGCACGCACCTGGAGCAAAGCCCAATCTCTGCCCTCAGCCCGCCAGGGCATGGCCTCCGGCGTCGCTTCGGGGCGCTTGTGGATTTTCGGCGGTGGCAGCGGTGCCGGTGTCTTTGGAATGTTCACCGCCTCCGACTCCGTCGATGCCTACGAGCCATGAAGAGCGCTAGATGATCGCAAACACCTTTCGTGGCCTGAACTTCGCGCTTGGTGAAACGGCGGACGCCATCCGTGAAACCGTTGAGCGCTTCACGGCGCAAAATATCACGCCGCGCGCGTCTGAGATCGACAAGTCGAACAAGTTCCCACGCGACCTGTGGCCAAAACTGGGTGAGCTCGGGCTACTCGGGATCACCGTCGAAGAAGAATACGGCGGCGCGGGCCTGGGTTATCTTGAGCACGTGGTGACGATGGAGGAAATCAGCCGCGGCTCGGCATCGGTCGGTCTGTCCTACGGCGCGCATTCCAATCTGTGCGTCAACCAGATCAAGCACAACGGCGATCATGCGCAGAAGTCGCATTACCTGCCCAGACTGATTTCAGGTCAGCATCTGGGGGCCCTCGCCATGTCGGAGCCGGACGCCGGTTCGGATGTGGTGGGAATGCGTCTGCGCGCCGACAAAAAGGGCGACCGCTACGTCTTGAATGGCACGAAAATGTGGATCACCAACGGACCCGATGCCGACGTGGTGGTCGTCTATGCCAAGACCGATCCCAAGGCGGGGCCGCGCGGCATCACCGCCTTCATCGTCGAAAAGGGCATGAAAGGTTTTACGGCCTCGCCCAAGCTCGACAAGTTGGGCATGCGCGGCTCGGACACGGGAGAGCTGGTGTTCGCCGATTGCGAAGTGCCGGCGGAAAACGTGCTGGGCCGCGTCAACGAAGGCGTGCGCGTCTTGATGTCGGGCCTCGACTACGAGCGCGCGGTGCTGACGGGCGGGCCGCTCGGCATCATGCGCAATGCGATGGATATCGTGCTGCCCTACGTCCACGAGCGCAAACAGTTTGGCCAGGCGATCGGCACCTTCCAACTGATGCAGGGCAAGCTTGCCGACATGTACTCCCGTATGAACGCGGCGCGCGCCTATTGCTACACCGTGGCCAAAGCGTGTGATCGCGGCGAGACCACGCGCAAGGACGCCGCAGCGGCGATTTTGTTCGCCTCCGAAACGGCAACGTGGATGGCGCTGGAAGCCATCCAAATTCTGGGCGGCAACGGCTACATCAACGACTATCCCACTGGCCGCTTGCTGCGCGACGCCAAGATCTACGAAATCGGCGCCGGCACCAGCGAGATCCGGCGCATGCTCATCGGCCGCGAACTCTTCGAGGAGACGGCCTGACATGCCCACCTCCAATCGACTGTCCCTGCTCGTCTCGTTGATCCTGCTGATCGTCATCCCGGTTCTTTTGGGGCAGGCCATGATCATCAGCCTGACCAAACTGCACCTGACACCAAGTCAAGCCTTCCAGATCATGATCGCCATCGTCGTGGGGGGCCTGGTAAATATTCCCATCAAGCGCATCGTGCGCGAGCAACCGGTGTGGTCGCATCCGCTGGCGATCTTCGGCATCGATCGCAGCCTGCCGCGCTGGACCATCCGCCGCCGCGA
>VFKO01000356.1 GCA_009885515.1 Rhodobiaceae bacterium
CGTCATCCCGTTCGTCTAACGGATACGGCTCCGCCTTGTGAATCCCTCAGCCCAACTTTCCGTTGCACCTGAGATAATTTTGATTCACTTGTTTATGCAGGCTGCCTAACTGACGTGGACCAGGCGGCGGCCGAAGCTTTCGCCCGAGAACAGACCGATGAAGGCTTGCGGCGTTTGCTCCAGGCCTTCGATGATTTCTTCGCGGTAGGTGAGTTTACCTTCATTGACCCATTCCGCCATTTGCTGCCTCGCCTCCCCGAATTGGACGGAAAAATCGTAAACGACGAGACCTTCCATTTTCAGGCGCTGAGTGATGAAGGGCAAGGTATGGCGAATGCCGCGCGGGGTCCGGGTGTTGTACTCCGAGATTTGTCCTGAGACGACGATACGGCCGTTCTTGCGCATGTTGAGGATGGCGGCGTCGAGCGTTTCACCGCCAACATTATCAAAATAAATGTCGATGCCTTTGGGGGCCGCTTCTTTGAGAGCAGCCGTGAGGTCGCCTGCGGTTTTGTAGTTGATGGCGATGTCGAAGCCGATTTCTTTCAGGTAAGCACATTTCGCATCTGAACCGGCAAGGCCGATGACTGTGCAACCTTGGAGTTTTGCGATTTGTCCGGCGGTAGCGCCTACGGTTCCAGCGGCGGATGATATGACAACCGTGTTGCCCTGCTTGGGTTTGCCAATTTCGAAAAGGCCGAAGAAGGCGGTGAGGCCCGGTATGCCAAACAGCCCGATGGCTGAAGTTGGTTTGATCTTGCCCTGATAGAGTTTCGGGTCGAGCGCCTGAACGCCGCGGCCGTCGCTTAGCAGGTGCGATTGCCAGCCGAAGCCGCCCCACACGAGTGCGCCTTCCTTGAGTTTGGCATTGTGCGAGGTGATGACTTTGCCGATGCCCGCACTTTCGATGGTAGCACCGATGTCCAATGCCGGCGCGTAGGAATCGCCGGACAGGCGCGAGCGCATACCGGGGTCGACGGAAATGTGATCAACGCGGATCAGCGCCTGCCCGTCTTGCAGTTCGGGCAGGGCGCTTTGTTCAAGCCGGAAATCATCCGTTGACGGAACGCCATCGGGCCGTTTGGCGAGTACCCAGCGTTTGAATGTCGTCATGAATGCACCGTTGCGATTATTGATTCACTACACTGCCTTATCGGGCCCGATTTTGACCAGAGCCTTGCCGAAGTTTTCGCCTTTGAAGAGACCCAGAAAGGCTTTCGGTGCGCTCTGTAATCCTTCCGAGACGCTTTCCTTCCACTTCATTTTTCCTTCGGCGACGAGTTTGCCCATCTCTTGATGGAACTTAGGCAGCATGTCGAAGTGGTTGGAGACAACGAAGCCTTCGATGCGCAGGCTTTTTGGGATGGTCATGATGATGTTCCACGGTCCCGGCGCGGGCGCGGTGGCGTTGTATTGTTCGATCATGCCGCAGACGGCGATGCGGCCAAAAATGCGCATGTGGTTGATGGCTGCCTCCAAATGTTTACCGCCGACGTTTTCGAAATAGACGTCGATGCCCTTGGGGAAGGCTGCTCCAACCGCTTTGTCCAGATCGCCACAGGTCTTGTAGTTGATGGCCTTGTCGATTTTGGCTTCCTTCAAGAGCCACTGGCACTTTTCGTCGGAGCCGGCTGAACCTACCACGTAGGCTCCATGAGCCTTCGCGAGTTGACAGACAATTGAGCCAACGGCGCCAGACGCGGCAGAGACAAATACTGTGTCCCCCTGTTTGAATGCGCCGATCTTGAACAAGCCCGCGTAGGCCGTGAGGCCCGGCATGCCGAGGGCGCCAAGGAAGCTTTGAACCGGCGCCAAGGACGGGTCGATCTTTTGCGGCATGGCTTGCGGGCCAACGACCGCGTACTCTCGCCAGCCGAGCATGTGGTTCAGATAATCGCCGACGGCGAAGTGCGCGCCCTTTCCCGTTGCAATGACTTGACCGATTGTGCCGCCTTGAAGCGGTTGACCGATCTGGAACGGCGGGACGTAACTTTCGCGGTCAACCATCCGGCCGCGCATATAGGGGTCAACCGACATCCAGATATTGCGGACCAGGACTTCGCCGTCCTTGGGTTCGGCTATGGCACTTTGGGCATATTCGAAGTTTTCGGCGGTTGGCATGCCGACAGGACGGCTCTTCAGGCGGATTTCGTGGCCTTTGAGGTTGCTCATTAGGTAGTCTCCAATCTGTGAGTAGTGATACCGTCAACCATATACTGTGAGGAGAACCGGGCACAACGGGAAGGATGGCTATCCACATGACAGGGTTGCAATATTTGTTGAATTGCTGCGTCAGTCGCCCCTGTGGCGTAGAAGAATCAAAGAAGCGATCATCTGGCGCACGTACGGGTTGCGTGTCGTAGTCCAGGAACGGGTACTGAGTATGCAAGCGGACAACCAACGGATCATCAAGGCTGGCGTCATTGGCGCCGGCGCGTTTGGCCGTTTGCACGCGCAAAAATATGCTGCGACGCCCGGTGTTACGTTGGTGGGAATAGCTGATGTGTCAGAGGTTCGGGCGCAAACTCTGGCCAACGATTTTGGCGTGACGGCCTTTGCCGGTTGGCGGGTGATGCTGCCACACGTTGATGTCGTGACGATCGCCGCCCCTGCGCGATTTCATGGCGAGATCGGCGTTGGCTGTCTCAACCAAGGCAAGCACGTGTTTATCGAGAAGCCGCTGGCCGCCAATATGCGCGAGGCTGATGCACTCGTGCGCGTGTCCGAAGCGCGTGGAGCCATACTGCACACGGGTCATCAAGAACGCTTCGTGATGCGGTATCTGGGATTGTTTGACGGCAACGTGAAGCCATTGCGCATTGAGTCTCATCGCGCGGCACCGTTCAATCCGCGCAATACGGATGTCAGCGTTGCGCTGGATTTGATGATCCATGATATTGATTTGGCGCATCAATTGAACCCGGCGGCAATCGCCAGCATCAAGGCCAGCGAGCGTTCGAAGCCTTCGCGCTCGGACGAAGTTGCAGCACTGGTGACTTTGACCGACGGCATGCAAATCGATCTCTTTGCCAGCCGCATGGCTGAGGCGCGCAAGCGCTTTATGCGCGTTACCTATCCGGATGGTGAAATTTACATCGACTTTCTGACGCGTGAGACGACGAATTCCACGCCGCGCAAAATCAAACAGTTGGGTAGCCACGGCGATAGCGTCGATGGCATGCCGTGTCCATCTGCTGATCCGCTGGGGCATGGTGTTGCACAGTTCGTGCGCGCCGTGCGCGAGCAACTGCCCGCAGCCATTGCGCCGCGCGAGGCCCGCCGGGCGCTCGAGACGGCGCTCTTGATTCTCGAGGCAGCCAAAACGGCTGCCCCGCAAAAGAGATTGGTCCATGCCTGACGCAAACTTGATTGATATCCGCACCGCGGCTGCGGATGCGGGACCGATCCGTTTCTTTGATCTTGAAACACCCAAGAAGATGTTGCGTGTCGACATTGAAAAGCGCTGGCAGAAAATTCTGGATCATGGCGCATTCATAGGCGGGCCGGAAGTTGGCGAGCTTGAGGCACAGTTGGCAAGTTGGGCGGGCGCCACGCACGCGCTGGCGGTGGCGAGTGGGACCGACGCGCTGGTCATTGCCTTGATGGGCGAAGACGTGAAGGCGAATGACGCGATTTTCATCCCTGGGTTCACCTACAATGCGACGGCGAACGCTGTGCTTGTCGCCGGGGCGACGCCGGTATTTGTCGATGTTGATGCCCACACTTGCAACATCGACGTTGGGCACCTGGAGGCGCAGATCGATGCCGTCTGGAAGGCTGGCCGGCTTCGTCCGCGGATGATTATTGCGGTCGATCTTTATGGATTGCCTGCCGACTATGAGGCGATCAACCGGATCGCGAAGGCGCACGGAATGCTGGTTCTGGCCGATGCGGCGCAGAGTTTTGGCGGGGCGCAGGGCGGCAGGCGGATTGGCGCACTGACCGATATGTCGGCGACGAGCTTTTATCCATCCAAGACGCTTGGCTGTTACGGTGATGGTGGCGCGATGCTGACCGATGACGCGGCGCGCTTTGAGCGTTGGTCGTCGATACGCTGGCACGGAACGGATGCGGTAAAGAAAGAGTCGATCCGGGTTGGCGTCAACGGGCGGCTGGATTCGGTGCAGTGCGCGGTGCTGCTGTCGAAGCTGACGGTGTTTGCCGATGAGATGAAAGCGCGGGAACGGATCGCGCAGCGCTATCGCCTGGGTCTGGGTAATGCGGTCGAAATGCAGCACGTTCCGGCCGGCAGCCAGAACGCCTGGGGGCTATTTACGGTCATGGTCGATAACCGCGCCGAGGTCATGAAGAAATTACAGGATCAGGGAGTGCCGTCGTCAATCTATTATTACAAGCCGCTGCATCAGCATTTAGCGTTTGCGGCGTATGCGCCCAAGGGCGGATTGCCGGTTTGCGAGCGCCTGGCTGAGCGGGTGCTGAGCCTGCCAATGCATCCCTATTTGACCGACGCCCAGGTAGACTGGGTGGTGGTGGCGGTTAAGGGCGCGGTGTGAATAAAAGTCTTGGATGGCTGATATTCGCGAACCATTGCTCATTCATGTAAAGTGAGCGTTATGACCAACGCCCTAAAAATCGTCTTTGCTCAACTCAACCCGACGCTGGGAGATATCCCCGGCAATCTGGCCAAGGCGCAGAAGGCGCGCGCCGATGCAGCTGTGCTGGGCGCAGATGTAATCCTTTTCAGCGAGTTGTTCATTGTTGGTTATCCGCCAGAGGATTTGGTTCTGAAGCCTGCTTTGCAGGCGGATGCGCGGGCGGCGGTTGAAGCTTTGGCGGTTGAGACTTCGTCGGGGCCTGCCGTGTTGATCGGGACGCCTTGGGTCGATGACGGCAAGCTCTATAATGCCATGGCTTGTCTTGATGGTGGGGTTGTGAAGGCGCTGCGATATAAAGTCGACCTGCCGAATTATGGTGTGTTCGACGAGAAGCGCCTTTTTGTTCCAGGGCCGATGCCGGGACCGCTCGATATTCGCGGCGTGCGCATTGGTGTGCCGATTTGTGAAGACATCTGGACGAGTGATGTCGTTGAATGTCTGGCGGAAACGGGGTCCGAGTTTCTCTTGGTACCCAACGGCTCTCCTTTTGAGGCGACAAAGGACGAGGTGCGGCTGAACATTGCCGTGGCGCGTGTTGTCGAAAGCGGGTTGGCGTTGGGCTATTTGAACCAGATTGGCGGGCAAGACGAGCTGGTGTTCGATGGCGCCTCGTTTGTGTTGAATGCGGATCGCAGTGTCGCTGTTCAAATGCCAGCTTGGGAAGAGGCGCTGACGGTAACACAGTGGCATCGCCGTGGCGCCGGTTGGGTCTGTGAGGCGGGTGCGAAGGCTGACTTACCAGAAGGCCTTGAAGGGATCTATCACGCGATGATGCTGGGGCTCGGCGATTATGTGCGCAAGAACCGCTTTCCGGGCGTGGTGCTGGGGTTGTCGGGCGGTATCGACTCGGCGCTGACGGCGGCAGTGGCGGCCGATGCGCTGGGTCCTGAGCAGGTGCGCTGCGTGATGATGCCGTCGCGCTATACGTCGAAAGACAGTCTGGATGATGCTGCGGAGGTGGCGCGGCTGCTTGGCTCGCCGCTGGAGACGATTGCAATTGAGGACGCCGTGAAAGCGTTCGGGGGGATGCTGACGCCGACGTTTGCCGGGCGTGCGCCTGATACGGCAGAGGAGAATATCCAGTCGCGCATTCGCGGCGTGATCTTGATGGCGGTCTCGAACAAGTTCGGGCCGATGGTTGTGACCACCGGCAACAAGTCGGAGATGTCGGTGGGCTATGCGACGCTCTATGGCGATATGTGCGGCGGCTATAACGTGCTCAAAGACATCTACAAGATGCAGGTGTTTGCGTTGTCACGCTGGCGCAATCAGCACAGACCGAAGGGGGCGCTGGGGCCAATGGGCCGGGTTATGCCGGAGCGGGTCATCAGCAAGCCGCCGACAGCGGAGTTGCGGGCTAATCAGAAGGACGAAGATTCCCTGCCGCCTTATCCGAAACTCGACGATATGCTTGAATGCCTGGTCGAAGGTGAGATGCCGGTTGAAGAGATCGTAAAGCGCGGGCACGATCTTGCGACGATCA
>VFKO01000344.1 GCA_009885515.1 Rhodobiaceae bacterium
GGTGCCAGTGGGCCGTATGAGGCGCTCTATAAGCAGTTTGGGATTACGGCCGACAATATCGTCCGCGCGGCACGGCAGCGCCTTTAAAGATTTTGAGGAGTTCACATGACAATCAAAGTTGCGATCAACGGCTTTGGGCGCATCGGGCGCCTGGTGCTGCGCGCGATCATCGAATCGGGGCGCAAGGATATCGACATCGTGGCGGTCAACGATTTGGGACCGGTGGAGACGAACGCGCATCTGTTGCGCTATGATTCCGTGCACGGACGGTTTCCGATGGAGGTCAAGGTCGACGGTGATTTCATTGTCGCCGGGCGCCATAAGATCAAAGTCACCGCGATCAAAGACCCGGGCCAGCTACCGCATCGCGAACTGGGCGTCGACATTGCGATGGAATGCACGGGGATCTTTACTTCGAAGGACAAGGCGTCGGCGCATCTGATGGCCGGTGCCAAGCGCGTACTTATCTCGGCACCGGCAGATGGCGTCGAAATGACGGTGGTTTACGGCGTCAATCACACGAAGCTGACGAAGGATCACATTGTCGTTTCAAACGCCTCGTGTACCACGAACTGTCTGGCGCCGATGGCGATGGTGTTGAACAACACGGTTGGCATCGACAAGGGTTTCATGACGACGGTGCACTCCTATACGAACGATCAGCCGTCGCTCGACCAGATTCACAAAGACCTGTATCGCGCGCGCGCGGCGGCGCTGTCGATGATCCCGACCTCGACCGGGGCCGCGAAGGCTGTCGGGTTGGTGCTGCCGGAACTGAAAGGCAAACTCGACGGGGTTGCCATTCGCGTGCCAACACCAAACGTGTCGGTGGTCGATTTGAAGATCGTGGCCAAGCGCGCGACGACGGTTGAAGAGGTGAACAACGCCATGAAACGGGCGGCAGCGGGCGAGCTCAAAGGCGTACTCGATATCGTCGACGCGCCGTTGGTGTCGATGGATTTCAATCACAATCCCGCCTCGTCATCGTTTGCACTCGATCAAACCAAGGTTTTGGATGGCACGCTGGTGCGGGTGATGAGCTGGTATGACAATGAGTGGGGCTTTGCCAACCGGATGAGCGA
>VFKO01000270.1 GCA_009885515.1 Rhodobiaceae bacterium
AGCCCATCCACGGCTCGGCCCCCGACATCGCCGGACAGGACAAGGCCAACCCCATTGCCGCCATTCTCTCGTTTGCCATGTGCCTGCGTTATTCATTCGCCATGAAGGCCGAGGCCGAATTAGTCGAGAAAACTGTGTCAGCCGTACTCGACCAGGGCCTGCGCACCGGCGATATCATGCAGCCGGGCATGACCCTGTTGGGCACCAAGGCGATGGGCACCGCGATCCTGGCCGCGCTTGACAAGGCCGCCGCCTGAACCCAAGAAGCGACCATTCAATTGGAGTAACTGAATGTCCTGGAAAATTGCCGTCCTTGGCGCCACCGGCAATGTCGGTCGCGAGATGCTGAACATCCTGGCTGAGCGCGAGTTCCCGGCCAGTGAAGTCGTGGCTCTCGCCTCGCGCAAGAGCGTCGGCCGCGAAGCCCCCTACGGCGACAAGACATTGAAATGCAAAGCGCTGGAAAACTACGACTTTCGCGGCACCGATATCGTCTTGATGTCGGCGGGCAGCAAGGTGTCGGCCGAATGGTCACCCAAGATTGGCGCGCTGGGTGCTGTCGTCATTGATAATTCTTCTTACTGGCGCATGGATCCCGACGTGCCGCTGGTTGTGCCAGAAGTCAATTCCAACGCCATCGGAAAATTCAGCAAGAAAAACATCATCGCCAACCCGAATTGCTCGACGTCACAAATGGTGGTGGCCTTGAAGCCGCTGCACGACATTGCGCGCGTCAAACGCGTCGTTGTCTCGACCTATCAATCTGTGTCCGGCAAGGGCAAAGACGCGATGGATGAATTGTTCACGCAAACGCGCGCCATTTTTGTGACTGATCCGGTTGAGGCAAAATTATTCACCAAACAGATCGCCTTCAACGTCATTCCCCACATCGACGATTTCATGGACGACGGCTACACCAAGGAAGAATGGAAGATGGCGGCCGAAACACGCAAGATCCTCGACCCTGACATCAAAGTCACCGCAACCTGCGTACGTGTCCCCGTATTCGTCGGCCACTCCGAAGCCATCAACATTGAGTTCGAGCGCCCCATCACCCCCGATCAGGCACGCGACATCCTGCGTGAGGCGCCGGGCTGCATGGTGGTGGATAAGCGTGAAGACGGCGGCTACGTCACCCCCGTCGAATGTGTCGGCGACTACGCCACCTTCATCAGCCGCATCCGCAAGGACCCCACGGTCGAGCACGGCCTGGCCCTGTGGTGCGTCTCTGACAATCTCCGCAAAGGCGCAGCCCTCAACGCCATCCAAATCGCCGAAATTCTGATTGCCCGGCACTTGAAGAAAGCGGCTTAGGGCAAAGCCTCAACCGCGATTTGTTTCGACGGCTCCAGTTCAGCTTGCGCGTCGACAAGCCGTAATTCGTCGGCGCCCACGCTCGCCTCGATAATCGCGTGCACACTTGATGACGCCCGCTGCAGGGCGCCAGCCACAGCCGCGCCGCCCAACCTCGCGCCCAGATACAACGCCGAAAGCAAGTCTCCCGTCCCGCTGGGGACATTCACAAGCCGGTCCGTCGACGTCATCCAGGCCTCGCCTGCGGTCACCGCGACACTGCCGATCCGGCCATCGCCGCACGGTACTGACGTCGCCATCACCTCGCGCACACCAAGCAGCCGCGCCGCGCGAACGGCGTCAGCTGGGTCTTCAATACGCTGGGACGTCAAGCTGGAAAGTTCAAACCGGTTCGGCGTTGCAATATCGGCAAGCGGCAACAAATCGCGCGCCATCGCCTCGGCAACACCCAGTCGTGCATAAGCACCGTCATCATCACCAAACACCGGATCACACAAATAAAGCGCGTTGGGATTGGCAGCCTTCACCCGGCGCACAGCATCAGCCACTACACGCGCTTGATCCGCAGCGCCAAGATAGCCCGAGATCACACCCGCACATCGCCCAAGCCAACCATGCTCGGCCAACCCCTCGATCAACTCACCCAGGCGCGCCGCAGCCACCGTCTCGCCGCGAAACTTGCCATGCCCCGGATGGTTCGAAAGCAAAACCGTCGGCAACGCCCATACGTCAATTCCCAAACGCTGCAACGCAAAACGCGCCACGCTATTGCCGACATGGCCGCGCACCACTTCCGATTGGATGGATAGGATCGTGTGCGTAATGGCGTCTTGGCTCCGCAGGTGTTCGCCGCTAGGGTCCCCCGAAAATAGCGAGAGAATTGCGCAATGACCATCCGCCCCCGCCGCAGCGTCCTTTACATGCCAGGCTCAAACGCCCGCGCGCTGGAAAAGGCAGCAGGCCTGCCCGCCGACGCACTGATCCTCGACCTCGAAGACGCCGTGGCTCCCGAATCCAAGGCGCTCGCCCGCAACCAGGTTTGTGCCGCCGTCAAAGACCGCCGCTTCGGCAAGCGTGAAATCATTGTCCGCGTCAACGGAATGGACACGCCTTGGGGCCACGACGACATAGAACAAGCCATCGCTGCCGGCCCCGACGCCATCCTCGTGCCAAAAATTGACAGCGCCACTGACGTCGCTCACGCCCATCAACACATGGCTGACGCCGCTCCAGCCTGCGCACTTTGGCTCATGATCGAAACCCCGCACGCCATTTTCAATGCCAACGCCATCGCCGAGGCCGGCGGGCGCCTGGCCTGTTTGGTCATGGGCACCAACGACCTCGTCAAAGAGCTACGGGCCAAACACACCCCCGGCCGCGAGGCGCTGCTTGCAAGCCTCAACATTTCCGTACTCGCCGCCCGCGCTCACAAGCTTGCGGTCATCGACGGTGTTTACAACGACATCACTGATGCCCCGGGTTTCGAAGCGGTTTGCCGGCAAGGGCGCGCGCTGGGTTTCGACGGCAAGACATTGATCCATCCCTCTCAGATCGAACGCTGCAACACGGCTTTCTCGCCTGACCCGGCAGAGGTGCTGGATGCCAGAGCCATCCTTGCGGCCTTCGCACTCCCCGAAAATCAAGGTAAAGGCACAATTGCCTTAAACGGTCGTATGATTGAGCTCCTGCATGCCGAAATTGCCAAGCAGACCGTGGCATTGGCCGATGCGATCTTTGGTCTCGCAGAAGGATAAATCGGAGTTTTGCCCTCCGCGCGCCACAATGGTAATGTAGACTTTGGATGGTCTGGGCCGGGTCTCAATTCTGGGGCTCGGCCCGCCTTTTTGTCATAGACGCCGCGCACAATTCGTACGCAAAACACAAATGGGGTTTAACATGTTTTCTCGACTGCTCTCCGTCTTTGCGGCAATCGTAGTTCTTTGCGCAGTAACAACGCAGGCTTTTGCAATCGAGACTGCATCGGATCGTCGCGAACGCCAAAAACGCGAAGCGCAACAATATCCCCAAATGGCGCAAGACGCCCTAAACAAAAAGGACGCCGACCTCGCCATCGAACTTTACACCAAGGCGATTGACTCAGGGGCATTCAAATCTCAACCCGAAATGCTCGGCCAACTTTATTTCGGCCGTGGTATTGCCTATCAAATGAAGAAAGATTGCGTCTCGGCAATCGCTGATTTTGACAAGGCTGCCGAAACAATCAGCAAAGGCGATTTGTTTTTCTCGCGCGCCGCCTGTCAACTGGAATTGAAGCAAGAAGACAAGGCACTTGCCGATTTCGACCTCGCCGTCAAAGCGGATCCCGAGGCGCCAGCCTATCGCAGTGCACACTGCTTCTTGCTGTTCAACCGCAAAGATTTTGCAAGCGCCTTGCCGGATTGTGAAAAGGCGCTTTTGGCAACTCCAAATGACAAAAATATTTTGCTTGCAACCTCACAAGCCGCCGAACAGACAGGCAATCGCGCCCGGGCGGCTGAACTCTATCGCAAACTTTTAACGGTGGATCCGGGCAACCCCACCGCGACCGAAGGCCTGAAGCGCGTGGGCGGTTAAGTTTGAGTTA
>VFKO01000425.1 GCA_009885515.1 Rhodobiaceae bacterium
CGATCGTCAGGTATGAAATGCAGCGGCGCGCGTCGAGTTTGTAGGGCGCTGGAAATGCTTTGGTCGGGCAGACGTCAAGGCAGCGTTGACAGGTGCCGCAATGATCCGGTTCGCTGTCATCGGCGTTGATTTCAAGCGTCGTCAGGATGACGCCGAGGAATAGCCATGAGCCGTGTTCGCGGCTGACAAGATTGGTATGTTTACCCTGCCAGCCGATGCCTGCTGTCTGGGCAAGCGGTTTTTCCATGACAGGCGCTGTGTCCACGAACACTTTCACGCCGCCACCGCATTTCGCGACCATCGCGCGCGCTATTGTTTTCAAGCGCTTCTTGATCAGTTCGTGATAGTCGCTGCCCTTGGCATAAACCGAGATTGTGGCGCGGTCACTCTGATGAAGTGCCGCCAGCGGGTCTTCCGTGGGCGCGTAGGACAGCGCCAGCACAATTGCACTTTTTGCATCGGGCCACAGCAGGTTGGGGCTGGAGCGCTCGGCTTCCCGGGTTTCCATCCAGCCCATGTCGCCGTGATGGCCGGCCAGAATAAATTCCCTTAGAGCTTCGCGGGTGCGCTCAGCCGTTTGTGCGGCTGCAAAGCCCACGGCGTCAAAGCCCTGCTCCAGGGCGAGTTCGCGAATGATATCCCGCGCCGAGCGCATCAAGATTGGTCCGTCACTAAAAATCCAGGTTCGCATAATGCGGGGCCGGAGCGAAACCAGGCAAATTGTCGGACAGGAGCAGACGAAATGACGGGCGTGACTTGATGCGGGCGTACCACTCCCGGGCACTTGGAAAAGACTGCCATGGAACATCGCCGAAATAGTCGATGCATGAGATGTGTGCCGCCGCCGTTAAGTCGGCAAGGCTAATCGGGCCAGCGAGGTAACCATGTTCATCGGCACGCGAGCCAATGAACGCGAGGTGGTCGCGCAGGGCTTCAAAGCTGGACCTTAGGGCGTGCTGATCGGGATCGCGGTCTGCTAATGCTTCAAAGCGCTTGAGAACGCGCTCGTGCAGGATGACGGAAGTCACTTGGGCAAACATGCGCTCATCGAACCGGTTGACCAGGCTGCGGACCTCTGCGCGGGCCACCGGGTCTTGTGGCAGCAAGGCCGGCGGTGAATAGGTTTCCTCCAAGTACTCAGCGATGGCGCGTCCATCAGTCATGAGCTCGCCACCTGTTTCGACAAATTCTGGCAGTGCACACAGTTCGATACGCCGTTCCCATGGCCGCTCGGTGATACTTTCAAAGACAAGTTTCTTCTCAGCAAGTACGAGGCGTACTTTCCGGCAGAAGGGCGACAGGGGAAAATGGTGAAGGCGGCGCATCAGAGGGGGAGTCTATCGCCTTGGGCGTGGGCGTCTCAAGGCCGTGCGCACCGGTCGACACCGTTCAGATCAACGTTGTTGGCACGCGCGGAAATTGTGTAACCGCGGCTGTTCACGTAGGGGCCTGGCGGATTGGCGCGGTAGCGGCGCGGGTTTGGCAGGATTGCCGCAAGCCTCGCTGCTTCCAGAGGTGTGAGTTTGGCTGCAGATTTGCCGAACCATCTTCGAGCGGCGGCGTCGGCCCCGAAGACCCCCGGACCCCACTCGATGACGTTGAGATAGACTTCCATGATACGCTGCTTGGGCCACAAAGCTTCGATGACAACGGTGAAATACGCCTCAAGCCCTTTACGTATCCAGGAACGATCGGGCCACAGGAAAACGTTTTTTGCAGTCTGCTGGCTGATGGTTGAGGCGCCGCGCAAACGGCCGCCGTTTTTGGATTCATTCCATGCATCCTCAAGTTCTTTGAAGTCAAAGCCCCAATGCCTACAAAACTCGTTGTCTTCGGAGGCAATGACCGCGCGAATGAGGTTGGGTGAAATCTGTCTGAGGGGCACCCAGTTGTTGCGAATGGTGTGGCCTTCAAAAATTGCTTCGCTGAGCATCAACATCGTCGTGGGGACGGGCAGGACCCGATAGGCCAACGTTAGAGTGATCGATCCGATGAACCCATAAAGCACTGTGCGCGATCCGATGTGCCAGACCCGTTGCCAGGTCGAGCGTGTGACCGGGTCCTCGCCTTGATGACTTGGGAACACCTGAGGTGGCGGTTGGGGTGCCGGCGGGGGCTCAGGATGGATGGGTTTGGGAGGTTCATCCGGTTCGTATTGCAGATGAAACGACTTATCGGGGCCGGCGCCAGGCGCGATGAGCAGCGCGTAGCCAGCCGCCTCAACGGCGTCGGCCAGATCGTCGTTGCTGACGTTTGACGCCACACGAACAATGGCTTGTTCGAGTTCGATGTCGACGATCGCATTTTCTA
>VFKO01000315.1 GCA_009885515.1 Rhodobiaceae bacterium
GCAGCAAGGGTCACATTGGTTGGAGATCATGACGGTTTTTTGTCGCAAACCAGGGTTGTTTGGGGCATTTCGCAGGCGACGGTGGGGGGCCAATGGCCAGAATCAAAGTTAGAGATGAGTCAGGCAAATGGTGTATTCTTCGGACTGGGTTGCTTGGGAAACAAGGGAATGTTCAAGCCTGAGTTGAAGTGGTTTTTACTGGCTTTTTTGTCGGGTTTCCTGGCGGTTCTGATTGCCGTCCCGGCTCCGGCGCAGCCTCTGGCACCGGTAGAACAACCTTGTGGCGATGTAGATGCCACGTTGAGGCACCCGGCCAGTTTGGGGCCTATCGATGCGGCGACAGTGCGCCAATTCTACAAGGTATTTGGGGACGGCTGCGCGTGGACTGAAGTCAGCGCGCTGGGTCTGATCGAAGTCTTGAGGGCTTCGGGCGACCACGGGCTGGAGCCGTCATTGTTTCACGCTGAAGCCCTGTATTGGCCGCAAAATCCAGTGACGCCGGACAAAGCGGCCGAACGCGATGTGCTGTTGAGCGATGCCGCACTCAAATATGCGATCATACTCAGCCGCGGGTTGAGCCAAGACCCGGCATTGGCCCTCGATCAGGCTGCCGATTACCGGCCCAATGGCGAGTTGATCGACGGGTTGATCGACGCCCTGTATCAGGGTTCAACCGGTGAATGGCTGCGTAGTCTGGCGCCCAGCTATGACTCATATATGCGACTACAGGCGGCGATGATCGATTATCGCGCAGTCGCCCAAGCGGGCGGCTGGGGACAGCTTCCTTTGAGCCTGGCCAAAAGCAAACGGCGGTCGAAGTCATTCGCACAATTGCGGACCCGTCTGGCGCTGGAGGGCGATCTTGCAGTGGATTCTGGTTCCGCCAAATTTGATGAGGCGTTGCACCAAGCACTTGCGCGGTTTCAATTGCGAAACGGGATGCGATCCGATGGCGAACTGACGGCAAAAACGATTGAACGGCTGAATATTTCAGTTGGCGAGCGGATTGCGCTCATGGCACTTAATCTTGAACGGTTGCGGGTTTCATTGCGCGATATGCCTTTGACGCGCGTCGAGGTGAATGCGCCGGCGGCAACGGCAGTGCTGTTTCGCGATGGCAGGCCGCATTTGAGCATGAATGCGGTCGTCGGAGCACCGAAACACGAGACGCCAGAGCTCTCAAGTACGATTGATTCTATCGTTGTGAATCCCACTTGGACGATACCGGCCTCGATTATTGCGAACGAAATCAAACCGTTGCTGGCCCGCAACCGGAACTATCTCAATCAGAACCGGATGTATTGGTCGGGCGACCAGCTGGTCCAGGAACCTGGGCCGCAAAATGCACTGGGACGGATCAAGTTTGATTTTCCCAACCGCTATAGCGTGTACCTGCATGACACCCCGTCACGGAAACTGTTCACCGATCCCGAGCGCGCGGCCAGTCATGGATGTGTCCGGCTGGAGCGGC
>VFKO01000235.1 GCA_009885515.1 Rhodobiaceae bacterium
CGCGTCGGGAGTGAGTGATTCCAGTCGGCAAGTAAAGCCCGCAGCGCGGCCACGAAGGCGATAGGCTGGTCCAACATGACGTGGTGGCGGGCTTGCGGGATCTCGATCACAGGCGCGGCGCGTCCCAGGAGATTGAACATGTATTCGCCAACATCGGGCGGCAGGAGCACCGACATCTCGCCGCGCATGATCGCGATGCGGCACTTCGTTGAACGCAGCAATGTCGCCACGTCGGCTATGTCAAAGCGCGTCCAGATGGCCGGGTCGAATTTCCACGACCAGCCACCTTCGACTTTCTTGAGCGAATGCCGGGCAATGAAGTCGACGATGTAGTCGTTGTCGCATGGCTGTTCTGGCCCCAACCGAAAACGGGACAGAGCCTGGGCCATTGTTGGATAGATTCGATGTGGCCGGGCCTCCCGGTGGGGCGGTCCGTGATCGCGGTCGGGCGGATTGACGGGTGAATCCACAATAATTGTTCCTGCAAGTTTGCTGCCATGAAGGGCACCAGTCAGAATCGTGACAAAGCCGCCGAAGCTGTGTGCAACGATGACGGGCGGTTCGAACTGTTCAAACATTCCGGCATGACGGGCTACAGCCAGTTGCTCGTCTACGAAGGTTTCCATCGTGTAGTGCGCCCGGTGACCGGAGTCGCCCATGCCGGAAAAATCCATCGCGGCGACGTTGTAATCGCGCGCCAGGAAGGGCGCGATGTAGCTCCACCAATAGGCATGCGCGGCGTTACCGTGAACCAGTAACAGTCCCGGGCGCCGACGATCACCCCAGCGCAAATAGTGAATGTTCGTGCCCGCCACTTCGACTTGAGCACTTTCGCAGTTCTCCGCAATCGCTTGCTCAAACCAAGCGGGACCCGGCACTTTTTCGCCATTGAAACGGGCAAGCGGACCTTTGCCGGTCTGTTCGTTCGCCATATCAGGCCCGGCGCTTGGGCGGACGCACGCCAAGCGCTTTGAATATTCCGGTGGCCGTCATGATCGTTCGCTCTGCGCTCCAAATCCGGCCAGTGACCGTATAGATGTCATCATCACAACCCGCGATCTTGCCTGAGCCTTCGACCCAATCCCCGATCGCTGCGGCATCGACAAAGTCAGTGACCATCCGGACTGTTACCCAATAGCGATTGGCATGAAGTGTGATGGCATGGCCGAGCGCCATGTCGGCGAAAGCCATCAGCATGCCGCCGTGGCAGTTCTTCATGCCGTTCGTATGCGGCTCGCCGACCAGAAAAGCGCGGGTATAGGATTTGTCGGCGTTGACACGCTCATAGAGCGGACCGATCTGGCGGCCGAAACCTTGAAACCAGTTCATTCTCACATAGCCCTCTGGAATCTCGGGCGCGTATTCTTCGAGCAGATCATCGGTCATTGGTAACGCCAGTCTAGCCAAGTCCCATGGGGGTCGCAAAGCGCAATTGTACGTTTGTCGCTGCTCCCGCTTTCGTAGCGTCCGATATTTACGGGATAAGCGCCTTCGTCCCATTCGATCGAGACGCGATAGATAGGCCGCACCCTCGATATGCTTTCAATCGTTGCATTCAACCGGGCGCGCATGGGTTGGCTGAACTGATATGTCACGTGGCTGTGATATATCACAATGGCGCCGCCGGCAGGCAGTGCGTTGACAACACCTTCCAGCAGTTCAAGAGCGTCGCCCGGCAGGATGCGTTGCGGATGCTCAAGCGCTGTACCGATGGCGCTTTCGAGCCTTACAAAACGGAGACCGCGTTCAGGCCAAATCAACGCTTTCAACCACAAGCGGTCATCCGGTTTTTGCAAATCGACGAGATTTAGCTCAAGGCCTACGCGGCTTGAGACTCTGGGAAACGATTGCAGGAGTGGTGGCGCGTGCTCGCTGCGCAACGCCGCCTCCAAATTCAGCCGCGCACCCGACGGACCGCGCGTCAAAACCTCTTCGTCCCGACGATAAGTGTAGTGGTAGCGATCCCAATTCAGGTTGAAGCCCGCGCTTGGTCCAATTTCGACGAGATGCAAATCTTGCCCGGTTTCGCGAGCGATAAAATCAAAGGCCGGATAGAGCGACGTTGAACGCGCGACTTCGTTGGTGTTGGTCACGCGTGTTTCCACGAGGCGAACGACTTCGCTTTCGTGCTTGAGACAGAAATCGCGAAAGTGGGGACATGGATCGCCATCCTTGAGCGCGCTCTTGCCGACACTCGGATAGAAGGCGGCAAGCGGATGTTGAGTGCCTTGCAGCAACAAAAAATGTACCGCCGCGAATATGAGGTTTGCTTGCGGTTGACCCGGTTGCACTCGCGCTGCAATTTCGCGGAGTTTCTCATCGTCACGGATGTATAGGGCGAGGCGTTCATACAACGGAGAATGCCCGCGCTTGGCTTCGCCTGCGAAAAAACTCCAGTAGTCCTCGGATATGGGAATGGCCATAGACGTTCCTATTCGGGGCCCGGTACACCGGCGGCTTTGAACGCCGCCTTTTGACGTGTTGAAACTTCGGCGAGTGAAAATGATTCAATCTCTTCATTGAAGAGTTTATAAAAATTGAGTTCGGCTTGCAGGTGGAGAAATACCGCGCCAAGGCCGATGGCGGCGCGATCCATAAAGACGAATTCGCGCGGCGGTTTTACGGGCCCCAGTTTGTTCAGAAGTTTGTGAACTTCGAATGCCTCTTTGCGGCCATAGGCTGACGGTTCGACCCCGTTGGCGACAGTGCGAACGCGATCGTCGAGCAGCGGTGCGTAAATGAAGCGCGCCCAAATGTTCAAGGTTTCGATCACTTCCTTTTTAAGCGACACAAAACCCCAGGTTTCGTAGGCGTGGACCGCGCGCGCCTCGTCACCCTTGAGAAGTGCATTGTACAAGTCGATGACACCGCCGACGAATTTGGGGTTGAAGGTGCGGATGCAGCCGTAGTCCAGGAGATTGAGTTCAAGATTATCCCGGATTGTGTAGTTGCCAAGATGGGGATCGCCGTGAATGGCGGCATAGTGACTGAAAGGGTGCCACCAGGCCTTGAACAGCGTCCTGGCGATCGTGTTGCGGTCGGCAAGCGGTTGGGTTTTAAACTCGAGAATCGGGCGGCCGGTTTCCCACGACATCGTCAGCAGCCTGCCGGTCGACAATTCTGTGACGACGCTGGGCACATGGATTGAAGGTGTGTCTTTCAACATCGCCCGGTACAAGGCGATGTGTGCGGCTTCGCGCTTGTAGTCCAGCTCTTCACGCAGCCGCGCGCCGACTTCGTTTGCGATTTCAGAAGGATCGATGGCGCGATCCATACGCTTGTAGATCGAAAACAGCAGCTTCAGTTGCGCCAAATCTGCTTCGACGGCTGATGTCATGTCCGGATATTGCAGTTTGCAGGCGAGGGCCTGGCCATTCTTGTGCCAGGCGCGATGGACTTGGCCAAGTGAGGCGGCGGCGGCGGCCTCATGCTCAAAGGTTTTGAATTTTTTTTCCCAATCTGGACCCAGTTCAGCGCTCATTCGTCTGCGCACGAATGGCCAGCCCATGGGCGGTGCCTGGGTCTGCAGCGTTTGAAGCTCGGCAGCAAAATTCGCTGGTACGACGTCAGGAACGGTTGCCAACATCTGGGCGACCTTCATCAGCGGACCCTTGAGATTGCCCAGCGCCAACTTGAGCTCATGGGCTTCCAATTTTTCGTCACGTTCAATTCCAAGCATGCGTGAACCGGCCATTCGTGCGGCCGCGCCACCCATAGCTGTCGTGACGTTGGCGTAACGCTTGAGCCTGCGGCCCAGGGTATTTCGTTCATCGGTCATTTTGTTGCCGCAGAAGGTATGGCAGAGCCACCGTGTTGCTTCAACGCGGTTTGGTGCACGCGGCGACGGCGTCAGTGAATGGGCCAAGAAATGGCGACTGATCCAAGCCCGGGTCCTGGTTCAGGGCTATGATCCAGCCGTCGTACCGGCCTTGAACTTTGGCACAGTCACACTGATTTCGTGTGCGATTTGAGACGGCGTTCAACATTTGCACCCTTTGTCGGCTTAACGCTGGTACGGCTGGTTCGGGGTCCACGGTCTCGGCCAACAGTGCCCGTCGCCCTTTTGACGCCAATGTGATTGCGGCCTGCCATTGCCGACCGGTGCGCACCTGAAATCTGGCTTGAGTTTGATACTCGCGCGCCAGGCACGAGTCCCAGGTGTCGCCGGTGATTTGCTCGCGCAGGAATGGGCTTACTTGGAGGGTTTCATCGAAATAGGCGCAGGCCGCCAAAACTGAGGCCACGACCAACGAAAAACAGCAGCGGCGTACAAAGCCTTGTAGGCCTCGCACGCCGCGCTTCATCCCCTCGATGAGCCTTCCGGTGCCCCCATTCGCTCGCCCTTTTGACAGAGCGTCCCCCGCGAGCCGGACATCAGAAATGCGAATTAAAACTCTCATTACACCCCGCCACTTGCAAGCAATTGTGTCCGCGGCGCTTCACAATAGCAGCCCCGTGTAGCGCCAGCACAACACGAGTGACTGAGAACGGCTAAAATTAGCCAAATTTGAACCAATCTGACACGGCTTAAATCGACCTTTACCGGCATTAGCGCATGGTGTGCCGGGGTGAACCACACAAAACACAAAGAGGGCTTCATGGCGCACACGACACTTATCGTGGATGACGATCCAACACAGCGCCGATTGCTTCAGGCGCAAGTCGAGAAATGCGGCATTGAGGTGCTGACGGCGGCATCTGGACAGGAGGCGCTCGATATTCTGTCGGGACCTAAAGGCGCCAAAATCAGTTTGGTGCTGCTCGATATGGTCATGCCGGGCATGGATGGCATTGCGGTCCTGGCCGGGTTGCGGCCCACGCATCCGGCATTGCCTGTGATTGTGCTCACGGCGCAGGGGGGCGTTGATATTGCGGTTGCGGCCATGCGGGCGGGCGCGGATGATTTCCTGGTCAAGCCGGCGAGCCCGGAGCGGATCCAAGTTTCGATTCAGAATGCGCTTAAAGTCAAAGCGCTGACCGGTGAAATCCAGCGCCTGAAAAAGGTTCACGACAACCGGTTGTCGTTAAGTGATTTGATCGCGGAAAGCCCTTCCATGCGCCAGGTCTTGCGTCTGGCGGACAGGGCCGCGCAATCACAGATTCCGATTCTGATCGAAGGCGAAAGTGGCGTCGGCAAGGAAGTGTTTGCACGTGCCATTCAAGGCGCGTCGGACCGGGCTGGAAAACCGTTTGTAGCCGTCAACTGTGGCGCCATTCCCGACAGTTTGATCGAAAGCATTTTGTTCGGTCACGAGAAAGGTGCGTTTACCGGGGCCGTCGACAAGCACATCGGGAAATTCCAGGAAGCCCATGGAGGCACGCTATTTTTGGATGAGATCGGCGAACTGCGGCTCGACATGCAAGTGAAGTTGTTGCGTGCCATCCAAGAAGGAGAAGTGGACCCGGTCGGTGCCAAGCGGCCGGTAAAGGTTGATATTCGCCTGATTTCGGCGACCAATCGAAATCTTCAGCAGCAAGTCGCTGAAGGCAAATTTCGCGAAGACCTTTTCTACCGCTTGAATGTTTTCCCAATGCAGCTGCCGCCTTTGCGTGAACGACGCGAAGACATTGCAAGCCTGGCCGAATTATTTATCCGCCGGTTTGCGATTGAAGAGAATAAAAAGATCGTGGGCTTGGAACAGACAGCGCTGGATATGCTGGTGAAATTCAATTGGCCAGGAAATATCCGTCAGCTTGAAAATGCCGTGTTTCGCGCCGTCGTGTTGTGCGACGGGGATTGCCTGCATGCGGGAGATTTCCCGCAAATTGCCAGCCAACTGGGGATCGCGGTTCAGGCCTCACATAGCGATGAGGACTTTGTTGCTGCAGCAACCTTACGGGCGGCGGCGATGGCTGCTCCGGTTCGGCACCAACCCGCGGTGCCTGCTGATCTGGTTCGTGAGCCGGGTGGGTCGGGCGTGATTGTGACCGGCATCGACGGACACCTGCGCAAGCTTGAAGAAATTGAGCATGAGCTCATTCGCTTTGCGATCGAGAAATACGATGGACATATGTCCGAAGTTGCGCGCCGCTTGGGGATTGGCCGTTCGACGCTGTATCGCAAACTGCGCGACATGGGTATCGACGAACAACAAGCAGGCGCGGCCTAGTACCCGGAATCATAACTGGGTGACACAGGACGCAAAAAAATACGCACGCGAAAGCGCGAAAAGAAGCAGACCTTCTTACAAGTGCAGTCGAGCGGAAAAGGCCTCGTATTTTCTTTTCGCGTCTTCGCGCTTTCGCGTGAAAGTCTTTTTGCATCTTCCGTGTCACGGACTAATGATCGTGGGTACTAGACTTTCGCGCTAACTCGCCATCCCGAGCGCTGACAAATAGAGATCGAGGAGCGCGTCCCGCTCCTCGCGCTCGTGGCTTTCCATTTTGCGCAGGCGGACGACCTGGCGCATGATTTTGGTGTCGAACCCTTGGCCCTTGGCCTCAGCATACACTTCCTTCAGATCGCCACTCAACGCGGCTTTTTCTTCTTCGAGGCGTTCCACCCGTTCAACAAGGGATTTCAATTGATCTTTGGCGAAGTTGGCTTTGGCCATGGCGGAAACCCCAATCCCATACACGATGAACACACAGTTGCGAGGGCGGGGAACCTAATCGGCCCGCTGCATTCGATCAACGGTGGTCAGCTGTGATTCTTGTGGGATAAGTCGAATGCGGCCTTTTGTTCGCTGGACGCTTCCTTTTGGTAGCGCCGCTTCCATTCGGCTTGCGGCATTCCGTATATGCGCTCGCGGGCGGCATCTCGCGAAAGTTGCAATCCGTGCTCTGCTGCAGCTTCCTCGAGCCAATTGCCAAGGCAATTGCGGCAGAACCCTGCGAGGTTCATGAGATCGATATTCTGCACATCGGTACGGGACTGAACGTGCGCCACCAGGCGGCGAAATACTGCGGCTTCAATTTCTGTGCGAATCGCGTCGTTCATGCCCATTTTTTTCCTTTCGTTCTGATCGCAGTGTTCGATTGCCGTTTTCAAAACCGGAACCAGGCGGTTTGCCCAAGCCTTGGCGCTGGCTGCGGTCGCGATCAAGTCCTGGCGTATTTCGATCAGTACATGTGGGAAGCCATGGACGAGCGCATGTTGGGCCATGCAATCCCCGTCAAGTTCGCCCGAATAGGGTTGATTGTCGCCGACAACCAGGTCGCCTTCGTTCTGCAAGGATTTCAGCAGGTGACGGGCGAGCCGCGAATCTTTTTTGGACCACAACACACCAACCTGCCATGGCCGTTCATTACCCCTCCAAGACGGCGTGAAAGAATGAATCGAGACAATTGTGGGCACAATCGATTGCGCTTTTGCTCGTGCGATCTGGACTTCAATCGCGTTGTGATACGGTGTATAGAATTTCGAAATTCGCTTGGAAATTTCTTGCTGACCGGCGGTGGCATTGCCAGGGATGATTTCGCCATCCGACAGTTTCATGACCAGTGTTGGATCGTCAGCGCCTCGGTTCAGGTCAATCAAAAGACGCGAATAGAGACCCAGCACAGCGGGCGCCGCGCATGCGGTGGCCATAGCGCGCGTGACTTCGGCGGCGCCGATGTCGTAGGCAATGTGCAGATTGAATTGTCCGCTCTCAAGACCCAGCGTCGCGTATTCTTCAGGCAATGCATTTGAGGCGTGATCACAGACGAAGATCAATCCCGGCGCCGCTTGCGCGTTGACGAGTTGGTAAGCATCTTGGTCATTGGGGTTCATCGACGGCGCATCCCGAGCACTGCCAAAAGCATAAGCGATTTCGCTGATGTGTGTCATAGTATGATTGTCGCAATATGCGAGTGTTAGCTGTGCCGGATGAAGTGTCTAACCTGAAGCGTATGTTCAATGCGGCTGTGGCTGCGTGCCATCCGTCGCGTGTAGTCCCGCAGGCGCTGCCTCCAAGACCTCACGGGCGGGTAGTCGTTATTGGGGCGGGCAAGGCCTGCGCTGCAATGGCCGCCGCCGTCGAAGACACCTGGGGACCACCCCTCAGTGGCATTGTGGTCACACGCTACGGGCATGGCGTTGGAACAAAACACATTGAGGTTGTTGAAGCCGGGCATCCGCTGCCCGATGCGGCAGGTGTCGAGGCTGCCACGCGAACCCTGAACAAGGTGCGTAACCTGACATCCGAAGACTTGGTGCTCGTGCTCCTGTCGGGGGGCGGGTCGGCGTTACTGAGTGCGCCGCTGGCGCCGCTCACCCTAGGCGAGAAGCAAGACATCACGCGCGGCCTGGTGCTCTCGGGTGCATCGATACACGAAATCAACTGCGTGCGTAAGCATTTGTCGGCAGTCAAAGGAGGGCGTCTGGCAGCGCTGGCGTATCCGGCGCGTGTTGTGACGCTGGCGATCTCTGATGTTGCCAATGACGATGTCTCCGTCATCGCATCAGGGCCGACAGTGGCCGATTCAACTTCACGATTTGATGCGATGGAAATTCTTGAGCGACATCGAATTGTTATTCCGAACTCCGCCTTAGCCTTGCTTCTTGATCCGGCGTCGGAATCCATCAAAGCGAATGACTTGCGACTGGCGAATACCGAGTATCGGATCGTTGCGCGCGCGGCAGATGCGTTGGCGGCGGCCTGCGATGAGGCGCAGAGACTGGGCTACGAGACGA
>VFKO01000600.1 GCA_009885515.1 Rhodobiaceae bacterium
GCCGCGGCATTGGGAATGGTTGAGCGCGCAGTCTGGCGGCGCCTCCGTTGCTTTGCGCAAACTCGTTGATGAGGCGCGCCGGACCAACCAAACAAAAGATCACGTGCGATCCGCTCACGAGGCCACGTATCGATTCATGTCTTCAATCGCTGGAAATTTGCCAGACTACGAGGAAGTCTTGCGCGCCCTCTTTGCAAACGATCTCGAGCGGTTTTCCAAACTCGTCTCGACATGGCCGCATGACATTCGCGAGTATGCACTCAAATTGTCCCCGCAAAGGTAAAAGCACTTGGACCTGCCCTTCGATCACACCACACGCCGGCGCATTTATCTTATGCGGCACGCGGAGGCGGAATACATCCGCGGCGATGGCAGCAGAGCGCCGGACTCGCGTCTTGTTCCGCTCACGCCGAAGGGGCGCGCCGAAGCGGCGGGCATGGCCCAGTTGCTGCGGGAGGCGCCATTTGATCGCGCCGTGTGTTCCGGTCTGCCACGAGCGCGCGAGACTGCGAGCATCATTCTCAATGGCCGTGACCTCACACTTGAGGTCGAAGGGCTACTTGAGGAAATTCGCGGCGGCGACGCCATCGCCCGTGCCAAACTGAGCCCCGTCGACTACACCTATGCCATGTTTCGCGCCGCCGAACCGGACGCCTGTTACGCCCAGGGTGAGAAATTCTCAGTCTTCGCCAAACGTGTGTTCCTTGGGTTCGATAAAATCATGAACACCATGGGATGGGTCAACCTGTTGCTCGTTGCGCATGGCGGGGTCAATCGCGCCATCCTGACGGAGGTTACAGGCGCGGGCCTTTCCGCATTCGGAGCCTTCGAACAGGACTCAGGCTGTCTCAATATCATTGACATCGACACGTGCAGGGACACCGGCACCGTTCAGCGCCGGATTTTGCGAGGCGTAAACATCACGGCCGAAGATCCACCCAAACTCACCAGACCGCTGACGTACATGGAAGCCTTCACGAAACGCGCGATGAGCCTTTGAGACGGGCATTACCAACCGACCAAAGTTACGGCACGCGAAGCAGAAAATTAATTTCTCCGCAAAGGCGCGAAGAACGCGAAGACGTCAAAGGAACTTTGCGTTCTTCGCGCCTTTGCGGAGAAATGATGTCTCTCACGCGCACGGACGTGCGCGTACTGGGTGGCTGGGTCAAGCCCGGCCATGACGACCTTATTTTTTGTTCGCGATTGGTCAAAAATGCGACCGGTTGGTACAAATTTCTTCCCCGAATTGATTCACCCCAAAATCCTGCTGCATTCGGCAAGGTGCTGGCGGGTGCTTGATGCGGGCGGCGGAGATGATTACAACTCCGCCTGCACAGCCGCCCTGGACACCTCATGAACATTTGCAAAAGCGTCATCGATGCCATTGGCAATACCCCGCTTATACGGCTGAAGGCTCTTTCCGAACTGACCGGGTGTGAGATTCTGGGCAAGGCCGAGTTCATGAATCCGGGTCAATCGGTGAAGGACCGGGCCGCGCTTGGCATCATCCGCGACGCGGAACGCAGAGGGACGCTGAGGCCCGGGGGCACAATTGTTGAAGGTACCGCCGGCAACACTGGCATCGGCCTCACCGTGGTTGGCAACGCGCTGGGCTATCGAACGGTTATCGTCATTCCAAATACACAAACCCAGGAAAAGAAAGACACGTTGCGGCAACTGGGGGCCGAACTCATCGAAGTGCCGGCTGTGCCGTACAAAGACCCCAACAACTATGTCAAATATTCCGGCCGGCTTGCTGAGGAGCTCAACAGCAAAGAAGCCAACGGCGCCGTCTGGGCCAACCAATTCGACAACGTCGCCAATCGCCAGATTCATATTGACACAACCGGACCGGAAATCTGGCGCCAGACCGATGGCAAGGTTGACGGCTTTGTGAGCGCGGTCGGAACGGGTGGAACACTGGCTGGTGTCGCTGCGGCCTTGCGAGCATTCAATCCCAGGGTCAAAATTGCGCTTGCCGATCCATTCGGCGCCGCCTTGTTCAGCTACTACAAGCACGGTGAGTTGAAGGCCGAAGGCTCGTCCATCACCGAAGGCATCGGCCAAGGCCGCATCACTGCAAATCTAGAGGGCTTCACGCCGGACGAGGCCTTTCAAATCCCGGACACCGAATCCATTCCCTATTGCTTCGACCTGCTTCGGAACGAAGGTCTGTGCCTTGGCACCTCCAGTGCTGTAAACGTGGCCGGCGCCTTGCGTCTTGCCAAAGTCATGGGCCCCGGTCACGTGATCGTCACCCTGTTGTGCGACTACGGAACGCGCTACGCTTCACGTCTCTACAATCCAGAGTTCCTTATCTCCAAAGGATTATCGGTGCCAGAATGGCTGGAACACAAATCATGAGCCCACTGGTCACGACGGATTGGCTGGCAGGGCACTTGCAAGCACCCGATGTCCGCGTCGTCGATGCGTCCTGGTATTTGCCTGATGCGAAGCGCGATCCATGGGCCGAGTATCTAAGTTCACATATTCCCGGCGCGGTGTTCTTCGACATTGATGAGATTGCGGACAAAGCCTCGCCCTATCCGCACATGCTCCCACCGCCTGAAAAATTCGCCAGCCGGATGAAAAAGCTGGGGCTGGGGAACGGCCACCGCATTATTGTGTATGACGGTGCAGGCTTGTTCTCTGCCGCGCGTGTCTGGTGGACCTTTCGCGCGATGGGTCATGAAGAGGTATTCGTACTCGACGGCGGGTTCCCCAAGTGGGTCGCAGAGAAGCGTCCGGTTGAAGACTTTCCGCCGGTTCATGGCGAGCGCCACTTCACGCCGCGCCCCAATCATTTACTCATGCGCGATGCCGCGCAGCTGGTGAACAACATTGCATCGAAGCGCGAGCAAGTCGCCGATGCCCGCTCCCCCGCTCGCTTCAACGCTAGCGATCCCGAAACGAGGCCGGGTGTGCGGGGCGGGCACATCCCCGGCGCGAAAAACCTGCACTACTCAAAGCTGCTCAACGCCGACGGCACTCTGCGCGCGCCCGAAGCGCTCGCCGATATATTTCGTACGGCCGGGATTGATGTGGCCAAGCCGATCGCCGCCAGTTGCGGGTCAGGCGTCACGGCGTCGATCATCTTGCTGGCGCTAAAAGCGATGGGGGCACCGGACGGCGCCCTTTATGACGGGTCTTGGGTGGAATGGGGCTCGCGCCACGATCTGCCGCTGGAAACATGACAAAGCCACCTCTCCCGATCACCATCACAAAGCTTGAGATGAAGGCGCGTCCTGCAACTGTGCGCCCGCATTTGCGGCACGACCAGGATGGTGGACGCGTGATGCTGCTGAAAACGCGGCACATACCTGTGCATTTCTATCGCTATCTCTACGACACGGTTGGCCGCGATCATGTCTGGGTTGAACGCCGCCGCATGAGCGACGATACGCTCGCCGCCATCGTGCAGGACGAGCGTGTGGAAATTTTCGTGCTTTATTGCGACGGCGCGCCGGCGGGCTATTTCGAACTCGATTTGCGACGTCCGCCCGATGCCGAGCTTTCGTATTTCGGTTTAATTTCTGATTTTATCGGCCGCGGGCTGGGCGGCTTCCTGCTCGCGACCGCCATCGACACCGCGTGGTCAAAACCAATCGAGCGGCTTTGGGTGCACACCAACACGCTCGATCACCCCCGCGCCCTGCCGCTGTATCAACAAATGGGGTTTGTGCCCTACGCGCAAGAGAAAGCCGAGATCGTTCCGATTGACTGACCTTCTACCTTTCAGATCCGTGGCGTTCTTCAACCCTTACTTGGTCTGCACCATTTCCTTTTCCAGCACGGCCGAGGCAAGGGAGGGAAATCCATCAAAAGCTGCGAACCAGCCCAGTACAAGTTTGCCGTCGCGCTGCGCGACGATCAGCAGGCCGTCGATGCAGCCGCGTTCCACATCACTGTTCAATGCACCGTAGGTGATTTTTTCCCGGAAGATCACGTAGCCTCCGGCAGCATCGCCAATCTTCTCGAGTGATCCGCCGCATTTCAGCGAAGGATAAGAGGTTGAACCTCCAGACCCTTCGAGAAGCAGCGACATCGAATAGCGGCTCTCCTGGTCTGGATCGACTTGACGCATTTCTCCTGCCCAGCGGCCGGAGACACCTGTGCCGCCGGCCCAAGCCGACTGATTCAGCAAGACTACAAAACTCACGGCGATGACAACAAAGCGCATGATGAACTCCTTCTATCTCAGTATCTGTGCCAGAAATTCCTTTGTCCGGGCGCTCTTGGGGTTGTTGAAAAAATCGTCCGGCGCCGCCACTTCAACGATCTCTCCTACATCCATAAACACAATGCGGTTGGCGACAGTGCGGGCGAAGCCCATTTCGTGGGTGACCACCAGCATGGTCATGCCTGTGCCTGCCAATTCCACCATTGTCTCCAGTACTTCCTTGATCATTTCGGGGTCAAGGGCGCTGGTGGGTTCGTCGAACAGCATAATGCGCGGCTGCATCGTCAGCGCGCGCGCGATGGCGACCCGTTGCTGCTGGCCGCCAGACAATTGGCCGGGGTATTTACTGGCTTGCTCTGGAATGTGAACGCGCTCGAGATATTGCATCGCCAGCGCCTCAGCCTCTTTCTTCGGCAGATGCTTGACCCACATCGGTGCCAGCGTGCAATTTTCAAGCACGGTGAGATGCGGGAACAGATTGAATTGCTGGAACACCATGCCGACATTGGCGCGAACGACATCGATCTTGCCCACTTCCCCGGTCAGCTCGGCGCCTTCGACGATTACCCTGCCCTCCTGATGCCGCTCCAACCCGTTGATGCAGCGAATGAGGGTCGACTTGCCCGAACCCGAGGGTCCGCAAATGACCAGGCGCTCACCCCGCAGAACGGTCAGATTTATGTCGCGCAGCGCCTGAAAGGTCTTGAACCATTTGTTGAGGCCGATGATTTCAACGGCAGCGCCGGTCTTGAGGTCCACAGTCACCGCCGCTCTCCCGCCTGCAAATTTCCCTCAAGCGCCTTCGCATAGCGCGACATGCTGAAACACATGACCCAGAACAAGGCGCCGGCAAACACATATCCCGTCATGGCGGTATTGGGTGTGGCCCATTCCGCGTCCGCGTTACCGGCCTGAACTATACCCAACAGATCATAGAAACCGATGATGGACACCAGCGAGGTGTCTTTGAGTAGGCCAATGAAATTCCCGACGATATTGGGCAGAGACAGCCGCAGCGCCTGTGGAAGAATAACAAACGCCATCGAGCGCCAATAGCCCAGACCTACGGCGGCGGCAGCCTCATACTGGCCCTTGCTGATGGCTTGCAATCCTCCGCGGACGACCTCGGCCATATAGGCCGAAGAGAACAGCGCCACAGCGATCAGCGCGCTGAGAAGCTTGTTGATCGTCATCCCGTCCGGCATGAACAGGGGCAGCATGTTGGCCGACATGAACAGCACCGTAATCAACGGCACACCGCGCCACAGTTCAATGAACGCTACGCACAGTCCCTTGACCACCGGCAAATCGGAGCGGCGGCCCAGGGCCAGCACAATCCCCAACGGCAAAGAGACGACGATGCCCGTCACCGCGACAACCAAGGTGATCAACAACCCGCCCCATTTTTCGATCGGAACGTGCACAAGCCCAAAGCCACCTACCAAAAGCACAAAGGCCACAAATGGAAAGACAGCGATCATGAGGGCGCCAACGTAACTTTTTCCGGGCGTTCCTGGAACCGTCAACCATGCCAGCCCCAGGCCAAGAATGATCAAGATAACATCGACGCGCCAACGCTCGGCCACATCATAGAAGCCGTAGACGATCTGGCCTGAGCGCTCGATGATGAAAGGCCAGCACGCACCGTTCTCAAACCGCAGGCAGGCGTCGCGACTGTTGCCGCTCCAGGCCGCATCAATGATCGCCCACTGCACAAACGGAACCACGGTTTGATAGATCAGAAAGAATGCCACCAGCGTGAGGACGCTGTTGAACGCCGAGGAGAACAAATTTTCGTGCATCCATTGAACGGGTCCGGGAACCTGGATGCGCGGTGGGCGCCTGAGTGCAGCCATCGGCCTAGCGCTCCGTCAGCGCGATGCGCGCATTGTACCAGTTCATTGCCGAACTGGTGAGAAGGCTGAGTGTCAGATAGATGCCCATCGTAATGGCGATAATTTCGATGGCCTGTCCGGTTTGGTTGAGCGTGGTTCCGGCAAATACCGACACCAGGTCGGGATAGGCAATGGCTACCGCCAGCGACGAGTTTTTGGTCAAATTGAGATATTGGCTGGTCAAAGGCGGAATGATCTGGCGCATGGCCTGGGGGACCAACACCAGCCGCAAGATCGGTGAGCGTTTCAATCCCAGCGCCTGTGATGCTTCGATCTGTCCTTTGGCGACGCCCTGAATGCCGGCGCGTACAATCTCGGCGATGTAACTGGCGGTGTAGGTTGAGAGCGCGATGACAAGGGCCATCAACTCCGGCAACACCACGATCCCACCCTCGAAGTTGAAGCCCTCAAGCACCGGCCAGGTGAAGTGAAGTGGGAATCCCGTCACGGCGCTGATGACCAACGCCGGAACAAGTAGCAACGCCAAACTTTGAGGAGCGACTGGCGTGATTACGCCTTGTGCTTCGCGCCTGCGCCTGGCCTGCCAGGACAACAGCAGTGATCCTATCGCGCCCAGGGCGATGGCGAGCACAACCCAACCAAATCCGGGCTCGGTCACCGGGCCTGGAACGTACAGTCCCCGATTGTTGAGAAAGAAAGCGCCAAAGATTGTCCAACTGTCTCGCGGAATGGGCAGAGCGCGCAGCACGGCGAAATACCAGAAGAACAACTGCAACAACAATGGAATGTTTCGCAATGTCTCGACGTAGGCTCTACACAGTTTCGCCACCAGCCAGTTCGACGACAACTGTCCGATGCCGATGACAAAACCCAACAGGGTGGTGAGAACAATGCCCACAATCGCAACCAGGAGGGTGTTCAACAGGCCGACAATCAGCACCCGCCCATAGGTCGATGTCTCGTCGTAGCGCACGAGAGTTTGCACGACATCAAATCCGGCCGTGTTATCGAGAAAGCCGAACCCAGAGGCGATGTTCTGGCGCTCAAGCGCGCCAGCGGCATTCCACGCCATGCCGCCGACAAGCAACACCACGCCGCCCAGCAAGGCTGCTTGAAACAGCAAATCTTGCGTCCGCCGCGTGCGCCACCAGGACATTGTGCGAGGCTTTACCGGTTAGCGGACCGGCGGCGCGTACATCACGCCACCCTTGTTCCATAGCGCGTTCAATCCACGCTTGATCTTCAATTGCGAGCCCTGGCCGACATTGCGCTCAAAAATCTCGCCGTAATTGCCAACGCGCTTCACCAGGCGCACGACCCAGTCTTTTGTCAGCCCCAGCCCTTCGCCAAACGCGCC
>VFKO01000550.1 GCA_009885515.1 Rhodobiaceae bacterium
CGCGCGAGGCGCACCCTGACGATGCGCAGTTCCTGATCAACGGGTTTTGGGACAGGCACCGCATTCAGATTGCGGCGTCAGCCTATCAGGGAAAGTTGCTGCTGCGCCTGTCGGCGCAAATTTACGCCGAGCGCGCTGACTTTGAGCACCTGGCGCAGGTGCTGTCGCGTGAGGGGTGGCCGGGGCGATAGAGCAAATGTGGTGCACCCGGAAGGATTCGAACCTCCAGCCCCCAGATTCGAAGTCTGGTGCTCTATCCAGTTGAGCTACGGATGCGTGACACGGCTTGGCCATACAACACTGCGCAGATTACGAAAAGCGGAAATCTCAGGGCGCGATTGATGGTGGCGGGTTGGCGGCGGGCGACGATTTCATCATCACGTCGTTCTGCAGGTCGGGTGGATGGTTTATTTGCACTGACCGGTAGATGCTGATCACGGCAACAAGTAATGCCAGCACGACAAGCGCTGTGACGCCATTTTCGATGAGCTGTCGTTGCATGGGTTGGAGCTTTCACGGGCGACGTTTCGTGTATAACAGTGGCGAACCGCGATGGCGAACGCAGATATGACCACCTTTGTACTTATTCATGGCGCTTGGCATGGCGGCTGGTGCTGGGAACGTGTTGCGGACCTGTTGGAGTTGCGCGGGCACCGGGTGCTGGCGCCGGATCTGCCGGGCATGGGCGCCAACAAGATGCCACTTGCGAAGGTGACGCTGGCGTCGTGGTCAGATTTTGTTGCGGGACTTGTGCTGGCAACGGGCGAGCGGGTGGTGCTGGCCGGGCATAGCCGTGGGGGAATCGTCATTAGCGAAGTCGCGGAGAGAGTTCCCCAATTCATTTCAGGTCTCGTGTACGTCGCCGCCTTTCTGACGCCAAGCGGCAAAACTTTGTCAGACATGCTGGCGCTCGGTGAAGCGCGCGAGGTTGCGAAAAACGCAATCGATATGCGTGAGGATGGCATCTCTTCGACGATCGCTCCCAGCCGCGTTGGTTCGATTTTCTACAACACATCTCCGACTGCGTTGCAATCGCGCGCGGCGCAGTTGCTCACGCCGGAACCGATGATGAGTTTCGTTACAGCCTTGAGCCTGAGTGAAGGGCGTTTTGGCAGTGTGAAGCGCGCTTACATCGAGTGCCTGCAGGACAATGCCATTCCGATTGAAATTCAGCGCGCCATGCAGAGCGCCCTGCCCTGCGATCCCGTCATCACTCTGGACTGCGACCACTCGCCATTCTATTCTCAACCGGAAAAGCTGGCTGAGAGTTTCGTCAAGATTGCAGGATAGCACACCATCGTGCGCTCAGAGGCTGATGACATTTTCACGCATTTCCGGGACGCCTTTTGTACGGTACTTCAGTCTTCCGGAGGGACTGTATGAGAATTCGATCAGGTGATTTCGAGAATGCACAGGTGTTGGCGCTATTGCGCCTGCATGTTGAGGGAATGCACTCGTCCTCGCCGCCGGGCACTTGTCACGTGCTTGATGTCAGTGACCTCAAGCATCCAAGCATCAGCTTTTTCACCGCTTGGAACGACGACGAATTGTTGGGAATGGGCGCCTTGAAGGACTTGGGTGAACGGACGGGCGAAATCAAGTCCATGCGAACCGGTCCCAATCACTTGCGAAAGGGCGTTGGGGAGGCGTTGCTTCGTCATTTGCTGAGTCTGGCGAAAACTCGTGAGTATCGCCTTGTCAGTCTGGAGACCGGAACGGGAGCTGAGTTCGATGCGGCTCTTGCCTTGTACCGAAGGCATGGCTTTCAAAAAGGCCGCGCATTCGGGGAGTATGAGGAAACAGAGTTCAACCAGTTTTTTCATTTGGTAATGTGATAGCCGGATACCGTGATAGACAGCATCCGCAGGTGGATTACCCATTGAAGGCAGAATTGCCAGCGAACATCGTAGAGTGTTCAGGAGAAACCCATGGCCTATCAGGAACGCAGTGGCGGCGGGCGGAAACAGTCGCAGCGCAATGTGCTGGGCGGTGAATTGCAACCGTGCAGCTTTGAGCCCGTCACAGGATTCTTTCGTGACGGCTGCTGCAACACTTCGCCCGAAGACGCGGGTTCACACACGGTGTGTGTTGTGATGACTGCTGAGTTTCTGGCGTTCTCGAAATCGCGCGGGAACGATTTGTCAACGCCGATGCCGCAGTTTGGTTTTCCCGGGCTCAAACCGGGGGATCGCTGGTGCCTGTGCGCCCCGCGCTGGCAGGAGGCGTTCCTGGCTGGAACGGCGCCCAAAGTGGCTCTGCTTGCCACGCAAGAAGGGGCGCTGGAATATGCTGAGCTCGCGGACCTCAAAAAGTTCGCGATTGATCTGAATTAGACGTCGTTAACGCCCTTTCGAATTGGGTGCGGATATTCACAATGTGTGGTTTGACCCGCCTTGCGAATTTGACTAGCGTCGCGGACAGTTTCAAACTTTGACAAACGCCCGAGGCAAGCAGTCCAAATTATGAGCCAAATCAAAGGTTTAATGAAGGGCAAGCGCGGCCTGATCATGGGGGTGGCGAACGACCGCTCGATCGCCTGGGGCATCGCCAAGGCTGTGCACGACCAAGGGGCGGAGCTTGCCTTCACCTATCAGGGCGACGCCCTGAAGAAACGGGTGGGACCGCTGGCTGAGAGCATCGGCTCGAAATTGGTGCTGCCGTGCGATGTGTCGGACTTCCCTTCGATTGATGCGGTGTTTGGCGAACTGGAACGCAAATGGGGCTCGCTTGACTTTGTAGTTCACGCGATTGGCTATTCCAACAAGGAAGAGCTGCGCGGAAGATACGTTGATACGAGCTATGACAATTTCGCGCTGACGATGAATATCTCCTGCTATTCGTTTACTGCCGTCGCGCAACGGGCCGAGAAACTGATGACGCAAGGCGGTTCGCTTTTGACCTTGACCTATCTGGGGTCGGAAAAAGTGATGCCGCATTACAATGTCATGGGCGTCGCCAAGGCGGCACTTGAAGCGAGCGTGCGCTATCTCGCTGAGGATCTGGGCAAGAAGGGCATTCGCGTCAACGCGATTTCGGCCGGGCCGATGAAGACGCTGGCAGCGTCCGGCATTGGGGATTTCCGCTTCATCTTGAAGTGGAACGAGTTGAATGCGCCGTTGCGGCGCAACGTGACACTCGAAGAAGTGGGAAGTTCCGGTCTCTATTTCCTGTCTGATTTGGGACGCGCGGTGACAGGGGAAATCCATCACGTTGACTGCGGCTATCACATGATTGGGCTGGCGGCGATCGACAAGGTCAAGGAAAGCGCGACGCTGTTGACGACGTTGTCGCCGGACGAATAGGCGTGTC
>VFKO01000105.1 GCA_009885515.1 Rhodobiaceae bacterium
GGACGTTCGAAACCTTCCGCCCGCAAGTGTTGGGCGCGAGGCTGGCCCTCGTGCGCGGCGAACTGCAAAGCGAAAGCAACGTCATCCACATCATCGCCGACCACATCGAGGACCTGACACCCCTGCTCGACGAACTCGCAAACGGCACCACGCCCAACAATGGTGCCAAATGCACGAACCTCCACCAGCATCCGAGAGACGTAAGAACAGTCCTGCCCGCCGGAAGGAATTTTCACTAGCCCCGCCCGCGCTTGGCTCTCGTCGGCAACACCAGCCGCTCAACCCAATTCTTCAGCTCGCGCGTGCGCATCCCGAAATCCGACACCGCGCTGCTCAACCCGTGCCGCCACGCAAGCGCACCGTCCCCGGAGTTTTTCTCCAGCGCATCAAGTTCCGCCAGAAAACCCGAATGATCCGCATCACCCTTGAACAGACCCTGCTCAACCATCGGCGCCTTCAACCTCACCATCACCGCCGCGATATCGGCAAACGAATACTCCGGATGATACTGCACCCCCCAGAACGTACAGCGCCGGGTTTTGATTTCCGCCGCCTGCACTGCACTCCACGCGTTCGTCGCCAAAATCGTGGTGCCGCGCGCAGTTTCCTCGACCTCGTCCAGATGCACCGTAATCGCATCGAACACCGGCCCCTTGTCCCAATATAGATCGTGCTCTTCACCCGCTTCCGTCAGCACGATGCCACGCGCAAATCCAATCTCGCGCCCGCGCGGATTGCGCCGCACCGTGCCGCCGGCAGCAACCGTCCCCACTTGCAAACCCCAACACGAGCCAAACACCGGCGTCTCGGTTTCAAACGCCGCCCGCACCAGATCCACTTGGCGCATGATCGAGGGGCCAAGATCGTAGATGTTCAGTGACGAACCGGTAATCGCGACGCCGTCATAGCCTTCAAGCCCCATGCGGTCGGGAAGAGCGGCGCCACTGTCAGCCGGAAAACAAACATCAACCCGCGCGCCGGGGCAAAGTCTCCGCAACACATCCCCATAGCTATCGCTCGCCACACGGCCACCAACCGCCACATGCTTCGCGCGCCCTTCCGACGTATTGCCTTCAACCACCAATAAACGGGGACCGGTCATCTCAGCGCACCTGAAAGAGCCATATCAAAAATCCTTCGCGCACCCTGCACATCCAACGCCACCGGATTGCCGCCCGCCGTCGGATCGACAATCGCCATCTCCGCGATCAATCCCGCTTTTTCAGCGCCGACTTTCAACCCGGCCAACGTGTGCGGAATGCCAATCTCTTTGCGCAACTGAAGCACATAAACCTGAAACGCATCGAACGACGAAGCCAACCCGAGATACGCTGCAAGCCGCGCAATCCTAGCTTCAATCGCTACCCGGTTAAACGCCAGCACATAAGGCATGAACACCGCATTGGTCAGTCCGTGATGCGTGTCATAGAGCGCGCCAATCGGATGCGACAACGCATGAATGGCGCCCAGCCCCTTCTGAAACGCCGTCGCCCCCATGGCAGCCGCCGCCATCATGTTGCCGCGTGCGTCAAGATCAGACCCCGTCGTCACCGCGCGAACTAGATTCTCTTTCACCAGCCGCATCCCTTCAACCGCAACTCCATCAGCCAGCGGATGAAATCCCGGCGCGCAATAGGCTTCCAGGCAATGCGCGAACGCATCCATGCCGGTCGCCGCCGTGATGTGAGCGGGCAAACCCACCGTCAGCGCCGGATCGCAGATCGTCACCACCGGCATCATCTTGGGGTGAAAGATCACCTTCTTCGTGTGCGTCGCCTCTTGCGTAATCACACCCGCACGCCCGACCTCAGACCCTGTCCCCGAAGTCGTCGGCACCGCAATCACCGGCGCGATCCCCTTCGGGTCGGCGCGCGTGTACCAGTCGCCAACATCTTCGAAGTCCCACATCGGCCGCGTCTGCCCGGCCATGAAGGCAATCACCTTGCCAACGTCTAGCGCCGATCCGCCACCGAATGCCACCACCCCGTCATGCTTGCCCGCCCGCAACACCGCGACCCCATCGGCCACATTGGTTTCAACCGGGTTCGACTTGATTTTCGAAAACAGCGCAGCGCCCAACCCCGCCGCCTTCAGCGACTCAAGGGCTTGGGCGAGCATCGGCATGGCCGCCAACCCCGGATCGGTCACCAGCAACGGCCGCGCGATACCGGCCATCTTGCACGCATCCCCAAGCTCGCTGATCCGCCCCGCGCCAAAACGCACGCTGGTCGGATAATTCCAATTTGCTCGCTGGGTCATCCTCTACACCGCATGCCGCAAATGATAAGACTTCGGCCGCGTCAGCATCTCAAAGCCGATCACCGACAGCGATGCCCCACGCCCGGTATCCTTCACCCCCGTCCACGCCAGCGCCGGATCAAGATAATCGCAGCGGTTCATGAACACCGTGCCAGTCTCAACGTGATCGCCGATCCGCTCAGCAGCCTCCAGATCACTGGTCCAGATACCCGCCGTCAAACCGTAAGGCGAATCGTTCATAAGGCGCACGGCCTCTTCATCGGATGTCACTTTCATGATTCCGACCACCGGACCAAAGCTCTCGTCCTTCATCACGCTCATCGAATGATCGACATGGGTCAACACTTGCGGCGCTAGATAAGGTGTCCCCTCGCGATTGGCCGCGAACGCTTTCACATCGATATGGGCCTTCGCGCCCTTGGCCAGCGCCTCTGCCGTCTGCTTGCGCACGACATCCGCAAAACGCGTGTGCGCCATCGGCCCCAGCGTCGTCGCCTCATCCATCGGATTACCCAGCACATACTGCCGGGTGAGATTGACAAACCCGTCCAGGAATTTGTCGTAAACAGCCTCGTGCACATAAATGCGCTCAATTCCGCAGCAGCACTGCCCGGAATTGTAAAACGCGCCATCCACCAGATTCTCAATGGCATGGTCAAGCTTCACATCGGCGCGCACATAGGCCGAATCCTTGCCGCCAAGCTCCAGCCCCATTGTCGTCAATGTACCCGCTGCCGCACGCTCGATAGCTTTGCCGCCTGCAACCGAGCC
>VFKO01000535.1 GCA_009885515.1 Rhodobiaceae bacterium
CGATTGGCTTCCATGCCAAAGTCGGTCGAGCGATGCTCAACAAACGTGTCGAACTCTTCAAACGACCCTTCGTCGAGGAATATCTCCACCCGCTCGCGCGCCGTCAGCTTGCCGCGCGCGTGCTGCGCCTCAATCCGCTTCTCGCCGCCGCCCATGTAGGCAGCAGCACGGCGCCGCTCAAGCTCACGAATAATCTCGTGCATGAATTTCAGTCCCCAGCAGCCCGGCAACGGCCTGACTCGTCGCGCCTAATCTGCACAGTTCAGCCCCCCGCGCAATGGCGGAAATCCGGCTTTTCCCGTGCCTACTCGCCCAGAAGATCAAGGTAACGCCGTGCCGCCCTGAGTTCCTCCAACCGCCGCGCCCGCACACCCTCGGCCTCCGCATCGCGGCCCCATCGCTCTGCCTGAAACTCTTCGTCGACCTGCGATGCAGCGAACGCCTCGTCCGCCGACAACGCGCCTGCCAGATACGCCAAGCCCAGAACCGCAGACCCCGTAATCGTAATGCCAGTGTGCAACGCTGTCAGCCTATAGTCATCGAGCGCGGCGATTGCGGAACGTATCTGTGCCAGTGAACCAGGCGCTTGTTCTGTGTGACCAATCCCAGTTGTCACTGCAAAGTTGGCGCCCAGGGTCTCCGCGGCCCATTTCAACCAAAAATCCCATGTCGCTGTTTGCCGGCGCACAAGCTCAACCGGCGCCACCGCGCGGTAACAAAGAAGATCACTGCCAGCGAAATTCGCCAGCTCGTCGATAACCTCCTCGCGACGACCGGCCACACGATCCAACGTCGTGTTCAACGCCTTTGTGAGCTGCATGTTTCCCAAGTCGATATGCTCACCCTGCTCCCGCCACTCCGCAGCAATTCCCTCGGCCAATGCCAAAGTTGGCGAAGTCATCGTCGTACCAGCGGGCGTTTTAATCGTCTTGCCGTCTAGCAACACAGCGAAACCTTCGCCTTCAGCTTTGACGTCCACGGTTTTGTAGAAACGCTTTGTACCTCTCTTCACAGCGCTATGCCCGCCCAGATATGCGCTTCACCTTAAGCGACGCGCGGCGCAAGTCTGACTGCCCATCATGGCCCCCCAGCTTACGATTGGGCGGGCTCTGCCAAAGACCTTCGCCGATTTCCTTGTTGCGTTTCGGGTGCAACGGATAAAAGCACTTCGAACGGCGCCGCGAAGCCTCCCCAACCGTGATCAGCCGTACAGGTTGATCGGTATTGTTGATGAAACAATGGGCAATCCCGGTTCGATCTGGAAAACCAACCCCGCAGCCTTCACGCAAGCGGTGAAGTGTGCCGTCGATCCAGACATCGGGCTCCCCCTCAACGACATAGACAAATTCCTCCTCGTCGAATTCCGCATGCGGCCACGAGGTCCGCCAGCCTGGCTGAAGCAGATCATGGCCAACCCCAATGCGCGTCAGGCCCAGCGCCACGCTCAGATGCGACCACACCGCCATCAACTCGTCATCGCCCGGATAGTGCGAATTATCTTTCGTCAGGGTCTTCCAGCCGGCAACGCAGGACGGCTTGCGCCTGGCGACGCCGGCCTTTGGCGAAGGCCGCCCACGCACAGCGTCGGCAAGCCCGTCATGCGGCCCCAACTTGCGAGACGGCGGCTCGACCCACAACTTATCGTTTTTCGTCAGCCACCCGTCCATTTCGCGCGTGAGCGGAAAATGAATCCTTGAATTGTAACGCGACGCTTCGCCGATCGTCAGCATTCGGACTGGTTCATTGGTATTGTTGATCAGACAATGGGCCATGCCGTCACGTCCTGGCCAGCCCGCAGCTTCACCCGCTTTCATCCGGTAGATGTGACCGTCAACCCAAAGGTCAGGCGTCCCTTCCAGGATAAACACCATTTCCTCTTCATCACGCTCCGCATGCGGTTGCGAAGAACGCCAGCCCGGCATAATCGTGTCGTGACGAATACCCAGCCGCTTGATCTCAAACCGCGCCGAAAACGGCGCCGTTCGCACCATGGGTTCCTTAGTATGCGGATGCAGGATTGCCTCAGCGCGCTCGATCTCTGACCAATGGCGAATGAATGAAGGTTGGGCCGGTAGTGCGCGCCTTGCCATGCGTTTCAAGCCCTAAAAAGGATCGCGCTTGTCATTCTTGTCGAAGCCGAACAGGTCCC
>VFKO01000167.1 GCA_009885515.1 Rhodobiaceae bacterium
ACTGGTTCTGATGGCGCCGCATTTGGTTCGGCGAAGCGCCCGCCGGCTAGCGACCACGATTCGGCAAGCTCTGCCCGCAACTCGGCTATTTCGGTTTGCGCGGCGCGCTCATCGGCTTCCAGTTCTGCGATCCTTGCCGCGTCCGCTGTCAGTTTCAACGCGCGTTTTTCCTGCGCATGTAACTTCTCCTTGGTTGCTGAAAGCTCTTTCGTGACCGCCATCGCGGTTGATACTGCGGCTTGCAACTCGTTCGACATCGCAAAGAATTTTGTGCGCGCGTCTTCAACGTCCCCCTTTGATTTATCGGATTTCGAGCTCTGCTTTTTCAATTCACCTTCTATCCACTCGGTGCGCTTGCTCACGTGTTCTGCCATTGCTTTCAGTTCGCCGGCGTCTGCTGTGACGCGAACCATCGTCTGCTGGATTTCGTTGCGGCTGCGTTCAAGTGCTGCCACGTCTTTCATCAGAGCGGCCACGCGTTTTTCGGCGTTGAGGGCGCGGGTCTGATAATCTTCAGTGCGGAATTGCAAGAGTGCTGCTTCCGCTTCGGTGGCGCGTAGGGATATTGCGGGAAACTCGGCCTCCAGCTTACGTGATCGTGCGGCCAAGGTTTCATACCTGGTTGCCAAGTCTTCATGGGCCGCACGCTCTTGTGAAAGTTCCATGCGCGTTTCATCCGCGCCATCCGCGCGCAGTGTGGCTTCGGTCATCGCCACTTCGGCTTGCTTTAGAGCTACTGTCTGCGCAAATGCCTCAACGCCAAACACCTTTGAGCTTTCCGCGAAGGCCTGTCGTACGCGGTCGAGCTCGCGCTTGGGATCGGCAGCTTTCGGTTCATCACACAAATGCGTCAGCGCCCGGTAGGCGCTTTTGACCCAAGAGGGTACTTCTGTATGCGCGTCGAGTTCAGCAAGTGTCGCACGATGATTGTGCAATTCCATGTCCAGGAACTCCCGGACATCTTGTGCTGCGTCTGTAAGTGAGCGAGGCCAAGTCAGGCCCAATCGCGCGCCCGACTGCACCGCAATCGATTTCCAGTCATCGAGCAAAACATCGAGCGCTATAATATTTCGCGGCAGATGACGCGTTTCGAATTCTGCGTCCAGATAGTGGCGCAGCCACAGTAGCATCGCTTTCTCAAACGAGATGCCGTCGCGTTCGCGCAACGATTCTGCAACCTCCAAAGGATTGCGCACAATAATCAGAGGTGCCGTACGAATGCCTGTCTTCTCTAAAACTGACATCCAATAGGGCAGCGTCCGGCACAGCCGTGGGTCCTTCAGCACAATCAACGGCGCGTTGCCGTACTCGTCGTCCAGAGCTTGTTGAATGCGGCCGCTGAATTTTGCGGTCAGTTCGGTATCGCGCCATCGTGTTGCGGGCGCGCGCCAATCGTCCCATGATGAATCCAAGCTTGCGAGCAATTGATCGTGCAGGGCAACCAGGGGGGCGGGTTCCCAATGGCCGCGTGGGTTGGATTCGTCGGCCGGAAGCAGATGGCGGGGCAGGGTTGCGCCTAAAAAATTGACGACGCGCGCTAAAGCCGAAGTGCCGCTGCGATGCATCCCCAAGACGACGATCGCGGTCCGGTAAGGAACAGACGATCGATCCGGCCTTTTAGCCATTCATGCACTCTCCACACCGCTGATCTTCGAAGCGAATCCACGCGAGTCATCAGGCAAGCTGCCCCCAAACGCCCCACGCACGAATCACTGTCCAAGATATTGCCGTAACAGATCGTGCTCTGCAGGACTTAGACTTGCTTTCCACAAGCCGTGTGGTCAAGCGCGCACAGGTAGAGACATGTGAACTGTGCGTAGGGAATTTTCTCTGATTGTAAACAGTTGCGTCGCCTTTCTGATGTTCAGGTTGAACTGATGATATGGCCAACTCGAGGTTGCGTGACCGCCTGTTACGGGTCTTGTTAATTTTATGCGCGTGGCGTTGCGTTTCGCGCCGTACTCCAGTCGTGATAGTCAATTGGCGATGAAAGCTGAAAGCAAAGTGGCGGCAGTCACCGCATTGTGTCTGGTGGGCGTGGGCGCTTGCTCGCTCTTGTCGATAGAGGCGCCGCAAGAGCCGTTCCAAATCATGGTGCTGCAGCCGCCGCCGGCAATGCCCAGCGTGAGCGCCGCCGAACTCGTCGTGCCGGTTCAAGGTGTTGCCCGGGCCAAACTCGTGGATAGTTGGGGGGCGCCTCGTGACGGCGGCCGCTCGCACATGGGCATCGACATCATGGCACCCAAAGGCACGCCGGTGCGCGCCACGGCTGATGGCAAGATCATCAAGCTCGACGACAGCGACCGCGGCGGGATCACGATCTATCAAACCAGCGCCGACGGCCGCCTGATTTTCTACTATGCCCATCTGGACCGTTATGCCGGGCAGTTGAAAGAAGACCAGCTCGTCGAGCAGGGTCAGACGATCGGCTATGTTGGCAAATCCGGCAACGCGCCGGTGCCTCATCTGCACTTTGAGATCCAAACGCCCAGCCAGGACGAGAAGTGGTGGCAAGGCAAAGCGTTCAACCCCTATCCGGGACTGAAGGCCGGCCGGCTGACGTATGTGCACGCCTCGGCGGAAGCTTCGAAGTAGGGACCTGCTATTCCCTTGAGAAGTGTAAGTTAACCGCACTCCGGCGACGGTTGAACTCGCGTTGAATAGTCGTTGCCAGGGACGTGTCTCGTGTGCCCTAAGAAGGCCTCAGGGGAACAGAAGAACGCAGGGTCATTTGTTGAAGGCTCAAGAGACGATATTTTCCGTCGCACCGATGATGGAATGGACGGACAGGCATTGCCGGTACTTCCATCGCATCCTCACGCGCAGGGCGCGGCTTTACACCGAGATGGTGACGACGCCGGCCCTTATTCACGGGCCGCGGGCGCGGTTAATTGGGTTTGATCCGGCCGAGCACCCCGTTGCGCTGCAACTGGGCGGCAGCGAAATCAAGGCACTTGCCGAGTGTGCGCGCCTGGGTGAAGCCCAGGGTTATGACGAGATCAATTTGAACATCGGCTGTCCATCGGTGCGCGTTCAACGCGGTGCGTTCGGCGCGTGCCTGATGCGCGAGCCTTCGCTGGTTGGCGATTGCATTGCCGCGATGCGCGCAGCTGTTCGGGTACCCGTGACAGTCAAATGCCGTGTTGGCGTCGATGACTGCGATTCTGAGCAATCGCTGTTTGGGTTTGTCGAAACGGTGTCGCGGGCCGGTTGCGAGACCTTTATCGTTCATGCGCGCAAGGCGTGGCTCAAGGGATTGTCGGCCAAGGAGAATCGTGAAGTGCCGCCGCTCGAGTATGAACTCGTTTATGCCCTGAAACGCGCGCGGCCTGATCTCACCATTGTCATCAACGGCGGGATCCTGACGCTTGATGATGCAGATGCGCATTTGACCCAGGTGGACGGGGTGATGCTGGGACGTGCGGCCTATCAAACACCGTGGGTGCTGGCGGACGTCGACCGCCGGCTGTTCGGAGCCAACCACAGCGCTGGAACCCGGTTTGAGGTTGTTGAGGCGTTCATGCCGTATATCGAGCGTGAGCTTGCCAAAGGTGTGCCGCTGAACGTGATGACCATGCACATTCTGGGCCTGTTTAATGGGCTTCCCGGTGCGCGCGCGTTCCGGCGGCATCTGAGTGAAAACGCCATCAAGCGTGGTGCCGGACTGGACGTCGTGCGTGCGGCACTTGACCATGTTCGCGATGTGCCGGCCGGGCGCGCTGCCGCGTGAGCGTCTCTACATTTGCGTCGGTGCCCAGCGGCGATCTGATCGCTCTGGCCGCGGGTGTCAGTGCATCGGGACTGGTTGCCGGTGTCGTTGCGGGCATGCTTGGCGTTGGCGGCGGCATTGTATTGGTGCCGGTGCTGTACCAGGCATTGGGCATCATTGGTGTTGACGAGAGTGTGCGCATGCCGATCGCAGTTGGCACGTCGCTGGCAACGATTATTCCGACCTCCATTCGATCTACGCTAAGCCATCATCAGCATGGTGCGGTGGATTGGCCGATACTGCAGAAATGGGCTTTGCCAACCGTCCTGGGTGTATTTGCAGGAGCGTGGCTTGCCGGGCAGGTTGGCGGCAGGGGGCTGACGGCGGTATTTGCATGCGGTGCGGGGTTGCTGGGTCTGTACATGCTACTGGGCCGGGACGAGTGGCGCCTGGGTGACGGGGTTCCAGTTGACCATCGACGGTGGGCGCTGGGCCTCGGGAATGGTTGCCTCTCAGTCATGATGGGCATTGGTGGTGGCACGTTCGGCGTGACAGTGATGACGCTTTATGGGGCAACCATCCATCGTGCGGTCGCGACCGCCGCTGGATTTGGTTTGATCATCGCTGTGCCAGGATCAATAGGCATGATGGTCAATGGGTGGAGCGCTGAGGGATTGCCGCCCTATTCGTTGGGATACGTCAGTCTCATTGGATTGAGCCTGATTGTGCCCGCAACATTTGTTGCGGCGCCCTGGGGGGTGGCACTTGCACACCGCTTGCCTCGCGAAACGCTGCGGTTCGTGTTCGGTGTATTTTTGTGTTTGACGGCGCTGCGGATGGGTTGGGCGTGGCTGGGTTAGAGTTTTTGATCGTAGGCACCCACTTGGGGGAATTTCGAAAATCTGGAATCGATTTCCGTGAACATGCCGCGCATTCGCTCGTCGGAAACAGGGCTCTCGACGACGACAACGAGGCTGGGCTTGTTTGACGAAGCGCGAACGAGGCCCCAGGTGCCGTCTTCCAGAGTGACGCGCACGCCATTGACGGTCACGAGGTCTCGGATCGCAAGGCCCATAATTTTTTCGCCGCTTTCTTTTGCCTTCGTGTAGGCGGCGACGATGTCATCGACGACCGCGTATTTCTGCTCGTCAGGGCAATGAGGGGCCATGGTTGGCGACGCGAATGTTTTTGGAAGCCCGTCATAGAGTTCTGACATTGTGGTGTTGCCGGCGCGATCGAGCATTTCAAGTACGGCAATGCCAGATATGATGCCGTCGTCGTAGCCGCGGCCGATTGGCGGGTTGAAGAAGTAGTGTCCGCTTTTTTCAAACCCTGCCTGCGCCTTAAGTTCGTGGGCGCGACGCTTGATGTAGGAGTGGCCGGTCTTCCAATAATCCGTGGTCGCACCGTTGGCGAGCAGCACGGGATCGGTCATGAACAGACCGGTCGACTTTACGTCAACGACGAAGCGGGCGTTTTTGGTGCGGTTCGATATGTCCCGGGCGATCAGAACGCCCACTTTGTCGGCGAAGATTTCGCGGCCCTGATTGTCGACCACGCCGCAACGGTCTCCGTCACCGTCAAAAGCCAGGCCGGCATCGGCGCCATGCTGGCGCACGGCTTCACTCAGGGCATGAAGCATTTTCATGTCTTCGGGGTTGGGATTGTAGCGGGGGAAATCGTAATTGAGTTCCGCATCGAGCGGCACGACGTCAGCGCCGATGCGCCGGAGCGCTTCAGGTGCGAAGGCGCCCGCTGTGCCGTTGCCGCAAGCGGCGACCACTTTGATGGGGCGCGAGAGTTTTTTTCCTTTGGTGACATCGAGCATGTATTGCTCGCGGATGCCAACGATCACCTGGTAGGTTCCGCCGGCGCGGGCGCGGGAAAGGCCCTCAAGAGTAATGCGCTTGAGGGCCGACATTTCTTCCGGGCCGAATGTCAGTGGACGGGCTGCACCCATTTTTACGCCCGTCCAGCCGTTCTCGTTGTGGCTTGCGGTGACCATGGCAACGCAGGGCGCATCGAGTGCGAATTGAGCGAAATAGGCGACAGGCGACAATGCCAGGCCGATGTCCAACACTTCGGCGCCGCCGCTGATGAGGCCAAGCGCGAGGGCATGTTTCACGCTGAGAGAATAAGACCGGTAGTCGTGGCCGATGACGATACGAGGCTTGACGTTCAAATCGTGAAGCAGCGTCGCCAGACCCGCGCCCAGTGCTTGAACGCCGATGAGGTTGATGTCCTTCGGGTAGAGCCATCGCGCGTCGTATTCGCGAAATCCATTGGGAGAAATGAGCGGCCATATCTCATTTTCCAGCGTGTTTGGTTTCAGGTCTGTGCGTGGGATGGGGAGCATATGACGTCTTTCAACTGTTGGTCAGCGCTATTATGAACTTATTTAGTGCTGTTTCGATAGAGCCGTCATTGACAATGGTTGTGTTCGCGGTGATCTGAGCCTGACGCGTCAGGCGGCCGGTAATGTCTGGGGGTGACTCGCGTCCTCGCGATTTGAGTCGCGTTGACAAAATTTGGATGGGTGCAGTCACCAAGATCACTTGAACCGGGTTAAAAGTTCGCTTCGCCTTTCCAATCAGTTCGCGCGAAACGTTGGCGACAACGTGTTTTCCGCGTTTGATATCGTCGAGGATCGAGTTTGGTATGCCGTAATGCAGTCCATGGGCGCTCCAGGTGAGCG
>VFKO01000147.1 GCA_009885515.1 Rhodobiaceae bacterium
GTGCACGTGGCAGGCGAAATGCTCGACTGGGAAGCCCCGACCGGCGGATATCTGCTGCAAGCGTCTTTCGCAACCGCAGTAAGGGCTGCCCAGGCAATTTTGCAGAATAATGGCGCCGTCCCCTGAATCAGCTATGCTGACGGCCAGTTCGTGTAACGGAGGAAATAATGTCTGCGTTAAGAGTCTTGGTATGCGTTCTGTGCCTCTTGAGTGTCGACTCTGCGAACGCCGCCTCATCCGACCCCAATATCGCCGTCGTCGAAAAATTCCACGGCGCACTCCTCGACACAATGAAGCAGGGCCAAGCGCTTGGTATCGAAGGCCGATACAAAAAACTTGAACCCGGCGTTGATGCCGCCTTCGATCTGCCGGCCATGACCAAATTCGCTGTTGGTCCCGCTTGGTCTGCGATGAGCGATGACGATCACAAATCCCTGATCAAAGCCTTCCGCCACATGACGGTTGCAAGCTACGCCCGCAACTTCGACGAATTCAAAGGGCAATTGTTCACGACAGATCCCCAAGTCGAAATTCGAGGCGCCGACAGGTTGGTGAAGTCCCAGATCATTCCGCAGGGCCAAAAACCCGTCAATCTGGTCTATCGCATCCGTGAAACAGCAAGTGTCCCGAAATTCATCGACGTGATCTACGAGTATGTCAGCCAGATTGCCACAAAGCGAGCCGACTTCGCGTCCACCATCAAAAGTGGAGGCGCACCGGCCTTGGTAAAAAAACTCAACGAGATCAGCAGCAAGCTCATGACGGGCCCTTAGCGTCAGCGTGTGTGAACTGCATCAATGGCGGCAGCACAAACAACACCACCAGCAAAATCCAACCCAACGATATCATCAGCAGCCCCCCCATACTCGATGTCCCAACATGGCTTGAAAACCACAGGGCGCCAAAACCGGACGATGTGGCTCCGGCACTGAACATCACAGCGCGCGTCAAAGGCGAACGCAACAACGAGCGCGCGCCATTGCGCCACGCCATCACGAAGTAAATATCAAAAGCCACACCAATGCCAAATAGCAGCGGCAGGGCGATAATGTTGGCATAATTCAGTTTCAGCCCCAGAACCACACATGTAGCAAGCGTCAGCGCGCCCGCGAGGACCAGCGGCGCCAGGCTGACAAACACGTCGCGCACGCTTCCCAGCGCCATCGCCAGCAGCATAGAAATCACCAATAACGACCAAAAACCCGCCTCGACAAAGGCGCCGACAATCGTCTTGCCGGATTCTTCCAAAAATACGGGGACGCCGGTTGCGGCCGGATCAAGGCGCGAAACACTGGCGCGAAACCGTGAGAGGGTTGCAGTGTCGGTGGGGTCCCCCTTGGGGTAGATGCGCACCCGTACTTCGCCCGACGGCGCGATGAAGTCGCGCGCAATGTCCTTCGGCAGTGACTCAAGTGTCACCGTTTCGGCTTGCAGCAGGCTTCGAATATTACCAAGCATGGTCTGCAATCCGCCCGTCAGTACATGCGCCGCCTGCAGGCGCAGTTTGACGTCGCCCGCAGCGATCCGCTCAAAGCTGGCAGCCAATGAAACTGCAAGATCCGCCGGACCGGGCGCCGCTGTCAATGCCGATTCACGTAACGCAGCACCGGTGCGGCGCAAGCTTTCAATTGCTTCGGCATCACTTGGAGCGGGCTTGATCCCGGCCGGATTGAGTGAAATGTCGAGCAGCATTGATGCATCGGCAATCAACGCCAATTTCTCGCGCTGATCCTTGGGAATAAACGTTTCAATCGTCACCACCTTGGCAACTTCGGGAAGGGCTTCGAACTTTGCCGCCAGCCCCACGGCGGCTTCGCGTGTCTGCGCCAGTGCATCCATCGCATTGGGAGAACGATCCGGATCATGCGCCAGATCGAGCAAAGTAGAGATCGATTCCACTTTCCGCGAGCGCAGGTTGAGCAAATTGAAATCAAACGTCACCATCGGCAACAGCGCCAGCGCAACGCCACCAAGCAAGACGGCTCCACCAACAAAAGCGGGCGCCCGCCGTGCCAGCAGCGCGTCTAGCGGCGCCAGGCTGGCATAGCCTGCCTCGCGACTTTCCGCCCTCGGTCCGAGCAGTTTGATCAGGGCGGGCAACAGCGTCAGGCTCAGGAAAAACGTAATCAGCATGCCTGTCCCTGCAATGAGCCCAAGCTCGGCCACGCCGCGGTAACTCGTCGGCAAAAATCCCAGGAATCCCGCCGTAATCGCCAGCGCTGCGAGGGTGAGCGAAGGGCCAATGCCATGCGCCGCCGCGACGATTGCGAGATCCAGATTGTCATTCGTGTGGCGCTCGTCGCGATAACGCACGCAATATTGAATGCCAAAATCAACGCCGAGCCCAACAAACAACGCCACAAAGGCAACCGATATAATGTTGAATGCGCCTACCAAAAAAAGCCCAAGCGCGGTCGTGATGACCAAGCCGGTCAA
>VFKO01000211.1 GCA_009885515.1 Rhodobiaceae bacterium
GGACGTGCGGCAGCGTCGTCCAGCACCCAGTCACGCCATTTCGAGCTGCCGTAGGTCATGCAGCCGAGGCAAAGGCGCGATACTTTCAGGCCGGTCTGGCCGAGACGAATGTATTCCATGGAAATTCTCCCTGAGCTGAGCCATCTTCGCGCAAGGTTCGATTGGATGCGAGTGAAATTCGATGGGTGTTCGCCACTACAGCGACGGGCAGGCGTTCTGGCACGAGGTGGCAGAACCCTTGTGCGCGCAGCCGGTGCGCAACAATGTGTTCGCCGGCGTGGCCAACCGCATCCGCAAGGAGACGCGGAAAGACATCTTTCGCGCCGGGGTTTTTGACGGGACGGCATTGGTGCTGGGTGCGCTGCGCCTGCCACCGCACCGGCTGAGCCTGGCACACGCCGGACAGGGAGCGGCTGGCGTCGACGCGTTGGTTCGCCATTTGGTTGACGCCGAGATTGCGGTGCCCGGTGTGTTCGGCGAGCAGCACTTGGCAAAACAGTTTGCGGCGCGCTGGTCGGTTGCTACGGGACAGGCGAGACAAGGGCCGAGGCCTGGCGGGCTGCAGAACCTCTATGAGATCACCAAAGTGGCGCCGCCGGGAAACGTCGCCGGGGCGATACGCCCGGCGCGCGCAGGCGAGCGCGATCTTATTCTGAAATGGGAACTGGCGTTTGCCAACGATGCCGGATTGCCGGAAGCCGAACGCGCGGCCGACTATGTGACGCGCTTTGTCGACGAGGGTATCGGGGACGGCACGTTCCGCGTTTGGGACGTCGGGGGCGAAGCGGTCGCCACGGCACGCCTTCGTCCGATCGGCGAGATCGGTGCGCGCATCTCTGGCGTCTATACGCCCAATGACAGGCGCGGCCGGGGCTATGCATCGGCGTTGACGGCGGCCTTGTCTGAAAACGTTCTGGCGGCGGGCCTGTGGTGCTGTCTGTTTGCAGACGCCGACAACCCGCTCACCAACCGGATTTATCAGCGCATCGGCTATGTGAAGGTGGCGACGTTTGCGGATGTGCTGTTCGCTGAACATTGACGCGCATTATTCTTTAAGCAGCGCATCGAAGCGCGGGTCGCCGCGCAGTTTGTCGTAGATGGGATCGAGGCGCAGTTCGACCTTTGTGAGGGGACCGAAGTATGAAAGTTTCAAGAGACGCGCGATCTCCGGGATCGCTTGGTCGCGGTCGCCGAAATGCGCCCAGATTTCCATGCGCGTTTCTTCATAGTCGAGTCGCTGGGAAACGTCTTTTGCTGCGATGCCGATGGCTTTTTCGATGTGCTTCAATGCATTTTCACGATCACCGAGAAAGCAAAAAGTCCATGCCAAGCTCTCAAGGGGGGCCGCATTTTTGGGTTGCCGCTTCATTTCAGCGAGGACGAGGGTGCGAGCCCGTTCGAAGTGTTCCGCCGCGCGCTTGGCGTCGCCTGCGAGGGCGTGATTGCGGCCGAGACCCAAATGGAGGCCGGCCGTCGTCAAGTTGTCGGCCTTCTGGTCCAGCATGGCCTGAAGTGCCGTGATGGCCACGCCATATTGCCGCTGGAGAACGGCCTGACGGAAAATAGGTTCCTGGTTTTCCGGTCGCGATTGCTGCAGCGGCTTGATCACGCTTTCGGCCTCATCGAGGCGGCCAAGTGATTGCAGGATCCCGGCTTTCATCGAGATCACCTGTACATTCTCCGGCGACAGTTTGAGGGCACTGTCGACCATGCGCAACGCCGGTTCAAAGTCCCGCATGCTCATAAGCACACTTGTCAATAACCCGTGAAGGTCGCCACGCAGCGGGTCGAGCAAAATAGCCTGTTCGATATGGGACTTGCTTTCCTCCCACCGGCCGAGGCGCCGTTCGACCAGGCCCAACGCGCGCAGACTCTCGTAATTACTCGGCCATTTCGCGCGCACTTTTTCAAATTGCGTTCGCGCCGCCTCATAGTCCAGTTCGACGTAATACTGATAGAAGCCCTTGGCGA
>VFKO01000336.1 GCA_009885515.1 Rhodobiaceae bacterium
CTCGGCCTCAACGTCGCCATCTCCCACAAAGGCGAAAAAGGCGGCGAACTCAAAGTCGCCTACAAATCCCTCGAACAACTAGACGAAATCTGCCGCCTGTTGGGCCATACGGGGTGAAATTTGATGAGGTGAGGAGGCCCTCATCAGTCCCACCGAAGTGGCGGGCCAGCTTCTCCCAAAGGGAGAAGCGCTAAAAAAATATGCAAGCCCTTCGCCCGCTTGCGGGAGAAGGTGGCGCGCCGCCCTTCGCGGCGTGACGGATGAGGGACCTCGCCGCCTTGCAGAAAGTGTGAACCCAAGCCCTAACGCCTGTTCCCCGGCCGTCGTCGTGCCACCTCGACCAGCGCCTGCTGCGCCATCGCCGCCTCCGGAAACCCTGTCGTGCGCGTCCGCGCCTCGGCCTCCGAAAGGATCACCAGCGCCTGCCTGAGCCGCACCCGGTCCCAGCCTGAAACCTGGACCGGCATCTTGCCCCACATCGGCCCGGCGCCCTCCATGCCAGCAGCCAGCCGCTGGAACAGGCGCAGCGTAAAGCCGACAGCCACGCCCCACGCCATCCCCGACTCGTTGCCCTTGGCGATCAGCCGGTCGAGACGCTTCAGATCTCCGTCGGCCACCGCGTCGGCCACCGCGTCGCCTTCAACGGCGCCGCTATCGCCGATCAACCCAACCACCTCGGAGCGTGTCACCACACTCCCGGCCGTAGCCGCTCCGAGATAGCAAACCAGCTTCTCGACTTCGGTGCGCAACAGGCGCCGGTCAGCACTCAACGCCTCCGACAGATAGACCAGTGCGTCGGGTTCAACCTGCCACCCGGCGCCACTTAGCGCCTGCTGAATAAGCCGCCCGGCCTCTTCCGGCCGGTCGTCGAAACACTCGATCGCGGCCCCCTTTTTGGAGCCCTCGAATACCTTGCGCAAAGCCGAAACCTTGGTCAGCTCGCCCGCCTCCACCACCACCAGCGTGTCGCCCTTCACATCCGCGAGATAGCCTTCGAACAGCGAGGCCAGATCATTGGATGCCTCGCGCACCCGCACCACCCGCCTGCCGCCGAACATCGAGATCGCACCGGCCTCATCGCCCAGCCGCGCCGGGTCCTTCTTCAGCAAATCGCCGCTCAGATCGGCGACCCGGAAGGCATCGTTCATGTCCGGCACGATCGCCACCACACAGCGGTCCGCCCGTTCCCGCACCAACCCGTTATTGCTGCCAAACACCAGCACCGCCGCCCAAGAAGCAGGCGGCTTCGCACTTAATTTGTCAGCATCAGTGCCAGTGATCCGCAAGGCGACCCAATCCAAAATCCAACAAATTTATGGA
>VFKO01000491.1 GCA_009885515.1 Rhodobiaceae bacterium
ACGATCGGCGAATGCGCCGCCATCGCCCCGCAGCGCAGATAGTCGCCATAAGAAAAACCACCGGGCAGGACGATCAGGTCCAACCCGTCCGGCAGGCTCGCATCGCCATGCCAAACCATGGCTGGAGGCCTACCATTGGCACGTTCAAGCGCCATCGCCACATCGCGATCACAATTCGAAGCAGGAAAAACAACAACGGCCGCTTTCACGACAAGAATCTCCTCACGCGTTGGCGCGCCACAGATAACGCCTCAGTCGGCGAAAGGCGAGGGTGCTGTGGCTGCTACTTCGCGTCGCGCAGCAGAAAGACAATTTCACCGCTAAGGCGCAAAGGACGCGAAGGTCACTCTGCTAACTCTTCGCGTCCTTTGCGCCTTCGCGGTGAATTTACTGCTAACTCGTCAGCGCGGGCGGTTTCGCCACTTGCTCTTTCAGCCGCTCCTGAATGCGCCTTCCGATTTCCACGCCCCAATTGCGCCCGATCTCGGAGATCTCTCGTTGCAATTCGGCCTGCTCAGCCCGCAGGCGTCGTCCCGGCGGCGAGCGGTGAAAAGCCGCGATCTCGCGCAGGTCCTTGGCACTGAATCGCTGCGCCCAGGCGCCGGCCATCTGATTGAGCAGCTGGTTGACACCCTTTGTCATCTCGACGCGCATCGAAGTTTCAATGGCAAGCCGCATGTCGGACGTCATGCGGGGAAATTGCGCCTGCAATTCCTGCATCTGCGCCGGAATAACGCGGGCGATCTGAGACGTCACGGCGGCACGCCCGCCCATGGCATCAAGCAAATCCATGGCAGCAGCCATCCGTGCATCCATCTCGCCGACTGTCACAGGAGCAGCGGCAACAGTGGAGGCAGTCAAAGGCGCAACCAACAAGGCTAGGCACGTCACGCTAACGAGGGAGAAAAAGCGTGTCATATGAGGTCCCCAATTTTCACCAGATTATTGGATTGTCGTGTTTCAGTCTGTCACTGCAATTCAATCGCGTAGTTTTCGATCACCGTATTGGCTAAAAGTTTTTCACACATCTCAGACAGTCGAGCACGAGCCCGTGTCTGCTCTGTCTCGTCAATATCAAGTTCGATCACTTTTCCTTGACGGACATCACCAACGCCTGAGAACCCCAAGCGGCCCAAAGCCTGCCCGATCGCTTTACCTTGTGGATCGAGCACGCCGGACTTCAACATCACTGTCACGCGCGCTTTCATTTGACGAGGACCGGTCCTTTGCGTTCGTTGTTCTGCAATTCGTTCAAAATGCCCAAACGTTTGGCCACTTCACTGTAGGCTTCCATCACACCGCCGAGATCTTTCCGGAAACGATCCTTGTCCATTTTCTCGTTCGTTCGAACGTCCCACAGACGCATCGAGTCCGGGCTGATCTCGTCAGCGAGAATGACACGCATCATATCATTTTCCCAGAGCCTTCCGAATTCCAATTTCACATCGACAAGCCGGATGCCGAGTCCCAGGAACAACCCAGACAAGAAGTCGTTGATTCGAATCGCCGAGGCGACCATCTCGTCAATCTCTTGCGGTGCCGCCCACTGAAATGCGGTGATATGCTCTTCCGTTACCATCGGGTCATGCAACTTGTCGTCTTTGAGAAAGAACTCGATGATTGATCGTGGGAGAGTCGTTCCCTCTTCGATCCCTAATCGCTTCGACAACGATCCGGCGGCTATATTTCGAACCACAACTTCAAGTGGAATGATTTCAACCTCGCGGATCAATTGCTCGCGCATATTCAAGCGCCGCATGAAATGATTGGGCACACCGATATCTGTGAGCTTCGTCATCAAATATTCGGATATCCTGTTGTTAAGCACCCCCTTGCCCTCGAGCACGGCTTTCTTGGTCGCGTCCAACGCGGTGGTATCGTCCTTGAAATACTGAACCAGAGTGCCGGGCTCGGGGCCCTCGTAAAGGATCTTGGACTTGCCCTCATAAACAAGCTTTCGGCTCTTCATCTGGTTCAATCCATGGTTTGTGCGCAGAAATGCCGGTGGACACTAGCGCAAGGCCAAGAGCCGATACAATGCGCAGCCCTTGCCAGCACTGGGATCATTGAGCTAGAGCCTGCGGCACATTGATAGGAGTACTCTGCCCCATGTCCGGTTTTGACAAGCGCCGCGAAGGTTATGAGAGCAAATTCGCCCATGATCAGGACCTGAAGTTCAAAGCCACCGCCCGGCGCAACAAACTGCTGGGGCTGTGGGCCGCAGACAAAATGG
>VFKO01000215.1 GCA_009885515.1 Rhodobiaceae bacterium
ACAAGCTTGAAGAGGGCATGCCGGCTGCGCAGGCGGCATCGGAGGGCACCAAGGAAGTTGCTGTCGCAGTCATGTCGGGTACGTGGGCGGTGGTGGCCGTTTTTGTGCCCATCGCTTTTATGGACGGTGTGGTCGGGCGCTTCTTCTATCAATTCGGTTTGGCGATTGTGTTTTCGGTGCTGGTGTCTTTGCTGGTGTCGCTAACGTTGACCCCTGCCCTGTGCGCCAGGTTTCTCTCTAAATTGAAGCTCGGCGCTGTCGCGCAACGGTTTAATTCGTTCCATCACGGGCTCGAGACGTTTTACCGCAACGTGCTGCACTGGGCACTGGCCAACCGCTGGAAGGTTTTGGGGTTCGGTTTTGCGACCATCGTGGGTGGCATCATGCTGGCACGCACGATCCCGTTCGATTTTCAGGCGCGGGCTGACCGTTCGGAGTTCCTGGCCACCGTCGATCTTCCGTTCGGTGCTGGCATTGCCGAGACCAAGGAGATCGGCGAGCGTGTGACGAAGGCGCTGCTGAACGCCCCGGAAATTCGCACCGTATTCATGACTATCGGCTCGGGCAATCAGGCGCGCATCAATCGCATCAATTATTATGTCGGCCTGACGCCCAAGCAAGGCCGGGCGAAGAGTCAATTCCAAATCATGCAGGACGCGCGCAATTTAATGGTGAAAACCGCGCCCGAAGCCAAACATGTCGAAGCTGTGGACGTACCGATGGTGGGCGGGAACTCGAGTTTCAATTCAGCCATCAGTTATTCTCTGCAAGGAAATTCTTTGGACGTTTTGCAGCAAAAGTCGGATGAAATCGTCGCCCGGATGCAGGCAAACTCCGCCGTCTTTGCCGATGCGCGCACGAGCTTCGAGGAGGGCAAGCCCGAGGTTCAAATCATCATCGACCGGGCCCGCGCCGCCGATCTGGGGGTCGCGGTCAGACCACTCGCCACCACCGTGCGCGCGCTTGTGGGCGGCATCGACGCAGGAACTTACGAAGAAATGGGCGAGCGCTACGACATTCGCGTGCGCCTGGAAGAAGCGCAACGCAACGACCCCCTGAAACTGAGCCAAATACAGGTGCGCGGCCAGAACGCGACGCTGGTCGAACTGGCAAACATTGCCGAATTCAAGATCGACGAGGGACCGGCGCAGATCGACCGGCGTAATCGCGCGCGGACGATTACGATTTTCGGCAACACGCCACCGGGGGTAGCACTGGGGACCGCGACCGATGCGATGCAGAAAATCGTGGATGAGGTGCAACTCCCACCCGGCTATTTCGGCACCTATGTCGGACAGGCCGAGCGCATGAAGGAGTCGGCAGCGGCGATCGGGTTTGCATTTCTGCTCGCGCTCGTGGCGCTGTACATGGTTCTTGGCAGCCAATTCAATAGCTTCTCGCAACCGGCGATCATCATGCTGACCGCGCCGCTGTCGTTTGTGGGTGCGTTTGCGGCGTTGTCGTTCACCGGCATGTCACTGACAATGTTCGCTCAGATCGGCATGGTGGCGCTGATGGGCCTGGTGATGAAGAACGGCATCTTGCTCGTCGACTATGCCAACGTCGCGCGTGAGACGCGAGGCCTGGGAGCCCGAGAAGCCATCGAGGAAGCCGGGGCACGGCGCATGCGGCCGGTGTTGATGACGCAGCTTGCAACGGTGTTCGGCATGATTCCTGTCGCGATCTCGACGAGCCAGGGTGCCGAGTTCCGGAGCGGGATGGGGGTTTTGATGATCGGTGGAATTCTCTCGTCGACGCTGTTGACCCTGCTGATCGTTCCGGTGGCGTATACCTTAATGGCTGATTTCTACGGCCAATTTGGCCAGTTCAGATCGCGGGTTTCCAACTATTTCCGCCCTCGTGCCGCCCCTGCCGAGTAGGAATTTAACCGCGCTTTAACAGGCGCGGCTGCACCATCGTCCTGACAACAAAAATGCCGAAATGGCATCAGGGGTTCAGGCATGGCGAAGGCTCAATTCCACAAGAATCAACGCGTCTACGTGAAGACTGTGGGGACGTGGGCGCTCGTCGACAAAGTCTTGCCGCACTGGGCAAAGGGCATCGATGAACCGCTGCGTATTTTCTATGATGTCGGACTGGGGCGCGACTTCTGCGCCGAAGAGTTGCAGGGTGACAATACTGAGCACACACCCGTGGCCAGCACTGCCGAACAATGGCGGTTGTTGCGGGCACGCAACAAATGGAAGTCCGCCGAGGAGTGTTCGCATCATCCCTATCCGGGAACTCATCCTCATATCGTGACGGGTGAAACGGATTGGGGCGGTTGGCGGGTTCCGGGTGCAGAGTACGACCTTTATCCGGAACGCGTGGAATATCAGGCGCGACTGCTTGTCAATGCGCCAAAGATGGCGGCCTTGCTGCGTACGCTGGTCAATCAGGTCAAACTCGAACCGGAAGACGTACCAGTTGAAGTGACGGCGCTGGCACAGGAAGCGACTGCCATTCTGCGATACGTCGATCAAGAGGTTCAGCAATAGAGAAAGTCAGGGGAATCGGGTGAAGGAAATCACGCGGCGACGAGTCTGGCGAGGTATTCGTCGTCCCAGCCTGCGGTTTTTCGCCTGAGGCGGATGGAATCCTTTCCCGGCGCCT
>VFKO01000054.1 GCA_009885515.1 Rhodobiaceae bacterium
CCGGTCGGCATCAATGCCCTTTGATCACGTGGCGGGCTTTTATCCAGCGGACTGTTCCGGTACGCGAGCGCATGACGATGGTTTCGCTGGTCATGAAATTCCCGACGCGATGAATACCTTGCAGCATCGAACCGTTGGTGACACCGGTGGCCGCAAACATCACGTCGCCTGAAGCCAGATCGATGGTGTTGTATTTGCGATTGAAGTCTTTGATTCCGATCCGTGCGGCGCGCGAGCGTTCATCGTCATTGCGAAAGACGAGGCGGCCCTGGATCTGCCCGCCGACACAACGCAACGCCGCCGCCGCCAGCACTCCTTCGGGTGCGCCGCCCTGGCCGATATAGATGTCGATGCCCGTCTCAGGCTCGCTGGTGTGAATGACGCCTGCGATGTCGCCGTCCGAAATCAATGCTACGGCAGCCCCCGCTTCACGCACCTTGGCGATGAGCGTGGAATGTCTTGAGCGATCCAGAATGCACGCCGTGATCTCACGCGGCGGAACACCCTTAGCCTTGGCGAGCGCCAGAATATTGTCGCGCGGATCGGCGTCAAGATCGACGATACCTTCCGGATAGCCGCCGCCGATGGCGATCTTGTCCATATAGGTGTCAGGCGCGTGGAGCAGGCTGCCACCTTCGGCGACAGCCACCACCGCAAGCGCGTTCGCCATCGCTTTGGCCGTCAGCGTTGTCCCTTCAAGCGGATCGAGCGCGATGTCGACTTTCGGACCCTTGCCGGTGCCAACTTTCTCACCGATGTAAAGCATTGGTGCTTCATCGCGTTCACCTTCGCCGATGACAACAGTGCCGTCGAAATTACATTGGTTGAGAGCCTTGCGCATGGCATCCACTGCAGCCTGGTCGGCATCGTGTTCATTGCCCCGCCCGATCTGCTCGTAAGACGCGATGGCGGCGGCTTCGGTGACGCGCGCAAGTTCCAGTGTCAGAATGCGTTCAAGTCCGTCGGCTAAAATAATGTCTCTCATTTTGTCCTCAGAAGCGTTCAATGCGAACCATGCAGGGTTGCTCCATGACGATGCCGGTTGCAACAACCGCGCTCAGCGCTTTTGCCATGGCCGATTCTTCAGCCTCATGCGTGATCATCACAACAGGAACAGCGCCTCCTGGCGAGCGGCTGCGCTGCAACATGGATTCGATCGAGATCGCCTGATCGGCCAGGCAACGCGACAGAACGGCAATCACACCTGGACGGTCTATCACGGTGAATCTCAGGTAGCAGGCCCCGGAATGCTCTGAAATGGGGACAATCTTTGGCCGTTGGATACGAGATGCAGGTGAACCGAAGGCCGACAGACGCACGCCGCGGGCAATGTCCAGCACATCGGCCATGACTGCGGAGGCGGTAGGCCCGGCTCCCGCACCGCGGCCTTCATAGACGGACTTGCCCACAAGATCGCCTTCGGCGACGACGGCATTGAATACACCGTCTACATCGGCAAGCGGGGTACCAAGGGGCACCATCGCCGGATGAACGCGTTGCTCAACCCCGTTCGCTGTGCGTGTGGCCAGGCCCAGCAACTTGATGCGAAAGCCGAATTCATGGGCAAATTTTATGTCGAGCGGCGTAATGCGCTCTATGCCTTCGACATGAATGCCATCGAGAGCCGGTGCGTTGCTGAACGCCACAGCTGCCAGAAGGGACAGTTTATGCGCAGTATCCATGCCGCCGATGTCGAACGTGGGATCGGCTTCGGCGTAACCCAACCGTTGCGCTTCAGCCAGCACGTCTTCGAACGAGCGGCCACTGGCCTCCATCGTCGTCAGGATGTAGTTGCAGGTACCGTTCAGAATTCCGTAGACGCGGGAAATACGGTTGGCACCCAGACCTTCGCGCAGCGCCTTGATGATCGGAATGCCGCCAGCCACCGCGGCTTCGAAATTGAGCGCCAGGTCTTTGCTTTCGGCGGCATTGGCAAGCTCCACCCCATGATGCGCCAGCAACGCCTTGTTGGCGGTGACGACGGGCACGCCGCGCTGAAGCGCTGCTTCAACGGCAGCTTTCGCGGGGTCGCCTTCACCGCCCATCAATTCAGCGAACAAGTCGATGTCGGCCGACCGGGCAAGTGTCACCGGATCGTCGAACCATTCGACGCCGGCCATGCCGAAGCCACGATCTTTGCGTTTGTCGCGCGCACTAACGGCCTTGAGTTCCAAGCGCCGCCCGCAACGGGCCGATAGCGCCTCGCCCTGCTCGACAACAATACGCGCAACCGATGCGCCGACGGTGCCGAGGCCGGCAATCCCTACACGTAATGCTTTCATTGTGCTGCTACGCGGGTGGTGCCCGCTTCCGCTTGAGAAGGACCGGAGGTCAGAAATTTGCGAATGTTACGCGCCGCCTGGCGAATGCGATGTTCGTTTTCCACCAAGGCGATGCGCACATGGCCGTCGCCATATTCACCAAAGCCGATGCCTGGCGCAACGGCGACCTTGGCGTGTTCAAGCAATAGTTTTGAGAACTGCAGCGAGCCGAGCGCACGAAACGCCTCGGGGATCGGCGCCCAGGCAAACATCGACGCCTCGGGCGCTGGCACGGCCCAGCCTGCCCTCGTGAAGCCATCGATCAAAACATCGCGACGCGATTTGTAGATCGCGCGCATTTCGTCAACGCAGTCCTGCGGCCCGTTCAGGGCTGCGGTGGCCGCCACTTGGATCGGCGTGAATGCCCCATAATCGAGATAGGATTTAATCCGGCCCAGCGCGTGTATAAGTTTTTCGTTGCCTGCCGCAAAACCCATGCGCCACCCCGGCATCGCATAGGTTTTCGACAGCGAGTTGAATTCCACCACAATGTCCTTGGCGCCGGGCACCTGCAGCATTGATGGTGGCGCGTTGCCTGAGAAGTAAATTTCGGCATAGGCCAGGTCAGACAACACCCACAGGCCCTTGGCCCTGGCGAATTTCACGACGTCTTCGTAGAAAGCGAGATCGACGACTTGCGCGGTCGGGTTCGACGGATAACTGACCACGACCGCAGTTGGCGGCGGCACCGCATGGCGCACGGCGCGTTCCAATCCGCGCAGGAATTGCTCGGGGCTCGTCGCTTCGACATGGCGAATAGCCGCACCAGCCAGGATGAAGCCAAAGGCGTGAATTGGGTACGACGGGTTTGGTACCAGGATTGTGTCGCCGGGCGCGGTGACGGCCTGTGCCAGATTGGCAAAGCCTTCTTTCGAACCGATGGTCGCAATGATTTCGCGTTCCGGGTCCAGCTTCACCCCGAAGCGGCGCGCATAGTAGGCCGCCATTGCCTTGCGCAAACCCGGGATGCCGCGTGAAGACGAATAGCGATTGGTGCGCGGATTGCTCATCGTCTCAATCAGCTTGTCGACGATGTGTTTGGGCGTGGGCATGTCCGGATTGCCCATGCCGAAGTCGATAATGTCGTCACCGGCGGCGCGCGCCTTGGCTTTGAGGCGGTTGACTTCCTCAAAGACGTAAGGCGGCAAGCGCTTGATGCGATGGAAGTCGGAAGTCACAGTCGCTCCAGTCAGACAAACTCTAGCGCTTCTCCCGCTTGCGGGAAAAGCGCTAAACCACCGGCGTCGCAGGCATCACTACGGCGTGCCGTCTTCAGTCGCGGGTGTCGCGGGCTTTGCAGCTGGAACCGCAGCAGCCGGCGGGGCCGCTGGGGTTTGCGTTCCACCGCGCAGTTCGTCCGCCGTGTGCTGGGCGTTGTCGCGGTCAGCGACCAAACTGTCGCGGATTTCCCGGCGCTGTGATTCGGTCGTCGACAGCTGGCGCGGTTCCACTTGTGTGTTCACGTTGGGGAACTCGGTCGGCGTATCGGCTGTTTTTATCCGTGGACCCTCTGGCTCTTCCGCCAGCGGGTCAATCACAGGGTTGGCCTCAGTCGAGGCCGCCACCGCGGGTTTCGCGACGGGCGTTGTTTCGGCCTTTGATTCCGCCGTTTCTGCGGGCTCTGAAACGCCGTCGATCCAGGTGGTTGGTTTGGTCCATTCAGGCATCGTCGAACACGACGCCAGGACAGTGGCAGCGATACACACGGGAATTACTTTCAAATCTAAGCGCGGCATAACGCGACAGCTCCGTACTTTTTTGGGGCAATTTGGGGCGCACCTGCGCCAAAGCCTTGTGCCCTGGGGATCAACCTTATTTTGCGCGAAGACGCTTGGAAACTCCACCTTTAATATTTCGGGCGTAAAGCCTTAACCGTGCGGCTGTGACACTTGCCGCAATCTAGCCCGCCCAAACAGCACCTTTCCGGTTATAATAGTAACCGGTCCGGAGAGAAAGACGATGCAAGAGCAAATCAAGAAGAGCGACTATCGCGTCAACGACCCCGCCGAATTCTCGCGCAACATGGTCAAGGTGGCGGCCCAAAGCCAACGTTTGATCACCGATTTTATCAAGGCACAGGCAAAGTCCAAGCCCGATGGTGGCTCCAAAGACCCCCTGAATCTCGGTCAAACCTTTGTCGATTTTCTGGGTCATGCGATGCGCAATCCCAGCCATTTCGTCGAAGCGAACTTCAAACTCTGGTACGACTATCTCAATCTTTGGCAGCACACGGCCCAACGCATGTTGGGCCAGGACGTGCCGCCGGTGATCGAACCTGCCCCCGGCGACAAGCGCTTCAAGGACAAGGATTGGTCCGAGCATCAGGTGTTCGACTTCATCAAGCAATCCTACCTGCTCAGCGCGCGCTGGTTTCAATCAACCATGAGCGACGTCAAGGGCCTCGACGACAAGACGCGAAAGAAGATTGATTTCTACACCAAGCAATTCGTCGACGCGCTCAGCCCCACGAATTTCCTGATGACGAACCCGGAAGTTCTGCGCACGACGTTTCAGTCAAATGGTGAGAACCTGGTCAAGGGCCTCGACAATTTGTTGAAAGACATGGAGCGCGGCAAAGGCCAACTCCAGATTACCCAGACCGACATGGAATATTTCGAGGTCGGACGCAATCTGGCGCTGACGCCGGCCAAGATCGTTTTCCAGAACGATCTGCTGCAACTGATCCAATACGAGCCAACAACAGAAGAGCAATACAAGCGCCCGCTGGTGATTTTCCCGCCCTGGATCAACAAATACTACATTCTCGATTTGGGCGAGAAAAACTCGTTCGTCAAATGGGCGACAGCGCGCGGATACACGGTGTTCGTGGCGTCATGGGTCAATCCTGATTCCAAACTCGCGCAAAAGACATTCGAAGACTACATGCACGAAGGCGTGTTCGGTGCGCTCGATGCCATCGAGAAAGCCACCGGCGAGAAAGAAGTCAACGCCATCGGCTATTGCATCGGCGGCACGTTGTTGTCGGCGACGCTCGCCTATATGGCGACCAAGGGCGACAACCGCATCAAATCGGCGACGTTCTTTGCCGCACAAACCGACTTCTCCGAAGCCGGTGATTTGCAGGTCTTCATCGATGACGCCCAATTGGCCTCGATGGAAGAAACGATGAAAGCCTCAGGCGGCTATCTCGACGGCGCAAAGATGGCAACAACCTTCAACATGCTGCGCTCGAACGATCTGATCTGGAGCTTCGTCGTCAACAATTACCTGCTCGGACGCGACCCGATGCGCTTTGACCTGCTCTATTGGAACGCCGACGCGACGCGCATGCCCATTAAAATGCACATGTTCTATTTGCGCGAATGCTATCGCGAGAACAAACTGGCGCAAGGCAAAATGGTACTGGACGGCGTGAAAATCGACCTCACCAAAGTCAAAATCCCGGTGTTCCTGCAATCATCAAAAGAAGACCACATCGCCCCCTATCGCTCGGTCTACAAAACCACGAAACTGTTCAAGGGCCCGATGACCTTCATGATGGCAGGCTCCG
>VFKO01000163.1 GCA_009885515.1 Rhodobiaceae bacterium
CGCGGCGCCAAGCGCATGACTCGGGGTCAGTGTGGATAGCTCCTCCTTCACTGTAGCGGACTTGCACCGCCTACTTTCTACCGGTCTCCCGGCGCACTATCATGTCCCCCTATTCAAAACCCACCGAGTACGAAAAGCCAGGCAGATCATCGCCTGCGCCAACCGACAGACAAAACCAGCCATGTTCGGCGACATCATCAACGATCCGCTGCTCATACTCATCCACGACCTGAGGCTTGCTCCATTTGCTAAACCTCCAACCTATACACATCCCCGTCGCGCACCACGCGCCCCGCCGTCGGTCCCGCGAAGTGTGTGCCGATGACCAGCGTTGGTGTCCCCGCAAGCCGCCCGAACACCTCGTGCCGCGTTGCCGTCGACGCCACAGCGTCAAAGTCCACCGCCGCCGCCCATTCCGGATGAGCCAACTGGCAGGGGTGATGCACAAAGTCGCCGGTGATCAGCGCCTCCGCGCCTTGCGATGAAATCCGCACGCTGACATGACCCGGCGTGTGCCCCAGCGTCGGCACAAAACAAACCTCGGGGGAAATCCGGTGATCGGTTTCAACCAGATCGACCAACCCGGCGTCAAACACCGGCTGCACCGAGTCCCCGAATATCAATTGCTGCTCGTGATTGTCTTGCTGATCGCGCCAATGCTCGAACTCGACCCGCCCCATCAGATAGCGCGCATTGGGGAAGGTCGGCACCCACTTCCCGTCAACCAGCATCGTATTCCAGCCCACATGATCGACATGCAGATGTGTGCACATCACGGTGTCGATCGTCTCGCGCGCAAAACCCGCGGCGGCCAGATCGCGCAAGAACGGCCCCGACAACCCATTCCACCCGGGAACTCCGCGCCCCTGTTTGTCATTACCCAGACAGGTATCGACAATCATCCGCCGCCCCGGCGTCTCGATGACGAGCGCATGAATGCTCATCTTCAACCGCCCCTCATCGCTCATGAAATGCGGCGCCAGCCACTCGATCGGCAGCACTGCCTCTCGCGTAGCCTGAGGCAAAATAAACCGCGTGCCCCCAGTCATCTCAAGCTCGACGATCTTCGTGACCGTAACATCGCCAATGCGCCAACTGTGCATTGTCATCCGCTAAAATACCCCTTCAAATCCCGCTTCACGATTTTGCCGTTCGCATTGCGCGGCAGGGTCTCAGGCAGGAACAGAATCTTCACCGGCACCTTAAACGCCGCAATCTTCTGCGCAACGAAATGGCGCAGCTCTTCCTCGCTGGCCGTAGCGCCCGGTTTCAGATGCACCGCCGCCGCCGGCTCCTCGCCCAGCGTGCGGTGCGGGATGCCGATCACGGCCGCATCCATCACGGCGGGATGATCGTACAAAGCGTTCTCAACCTCGACGCAGTAAATGTTCTCGCCACCCCGGATCAGCATGTCTTTCGCCCGGTCGACGATATAGACAAAGCCTTCCTCATCCACTTTCGCCAGATCGCCCGTTTTCACCCAGCCGTCGACAAAAGTCTCGGCAGTCGCCTCCGGCTTGTTCCAGTAACAGCGCACCACAATCGGTCCGCGATAGTAGAGCTCACCAACTTCGCCTACCGGCATATCCTGTCCCTTGTCGCCGACAATCCGGATTTCGCCGGTGGGTGAGGGAACGCCGCAGCTCGAGGGCTTGCGTTCATAGTCCTCGCCGAAATTGCTGGTCGCTGTAGCCGACGTCTCGGTCATGCCCCAGCCTTGCCCCGGCTTCAGGTTGGGAAAGCGCTCCTTCATCCGCCGCACCAGCTCGGGCGCCGACGGCGCGCCGCCATACGAAATCGTCTCCAGCGACGACAGATCGAACTCGCTGAACCTTGGATGCTCGATGATCTGCCACGCGATCGTCGGCACCCCGCCCGCGGTTGTAATGCGTTCGCGCTCAATCAGCTCCAACGCCTGGTCGGCGTTCCAGCGCCGCTGCATGACCAGCTTCGATCCCGACAACACCGCAGGACACATCACCGCAAAGCACCCCGTTGCATGGAAAAACGGCACGGAAATCAAACTGGATTTCTGCACCGCAGGATCGGGCACCGGCAACGCCTCGCCGCGCCGCAAGAATGAACGCGCCTGCGCGCACATCGCATTGAAGAAATTCGAGATGATATTGCGATGCGTGATCACCGCGCCCTTGGGCTTGCCGGTCGTGCCCGAAGTGTAGAAAATCGTCGCATCGTCTTCCGGTGCGAACGACACGTTCGGCATAGGCAGTTCGTCAAGTGTTTCCCAGGAATTGGGCGCGCCGATAAAGTCTTCCAGTTTACGCACCCGCGGATCGGCAATCTCGTCGCTCGAACGGCTGACATAGATACGCTTCAATTCCGGGCAATTGTCGGCATGCTCACGTAATCGCTCCCATCGTTCCGCATCTGCAATCGCCAGCGTCGTGCCCGAATCCGTCAAGCCATACTCAAGCTCCGGCCCCGTCCACCATGCGTTGAGCGGCGTCACGATCGCGCCGACGTGGATGGCCGCCCAAAACCCCACCGACCACTCCGGCAAATTGCGCATGATAATGGCAACCCGGTCGCCTTTCTTGACACCATCGGCAACCAGCTGCTTCGCCAATTGCGACACGGCGCGCCTGTGCGCGTCGAACGTCACCCGCTCGTCGTCGTTGACCATGTAGACACGTTGCGAAAACGCGCGGCTGGCCTCAAACACGGCAACCAGCGACGGCGGTGCGTTCTTCCAAATCTTGGTCTTCACCCCGCGAATGACCCGCTCTTCGATTTCGAACGGCGACGCCGGTGCCGAGACCAGCATTTGGTGGGCCTGGGCAATGGACATTGCGGGAAAGCCCGCAGGCATACTCGCAGCAGCAGAAGTCATCGGCATTTCCCCATTAAATGTTTTTCGTTGCCCTAGGACTTACTCAGTCTCAGGCGTCTCGACAAGCTCAGTGGTCCCGGTGCAGGTTGTGGTCGTTGTCATCGAAGGTCGGAACCATGTTCGCTCAAGCTTGCGCCTGTTGCGCGCCTCCCATCCAAAGCCTGTATTCCCGCGGCAGCGCCACGGCACGCCGCAAGTTTATGGCCGCACCCCGTCTGGTTTGCACGCCGGCGCCCGCCATAAGCCCAGCCCCGGATACCATCATTCTGGCCACGGCAATCCGCACCATGAACTCGGGCCAGCCAACGGCCCAAGCCATCGCGATCAAGAACGGGCGCATCGTATCGATCGGTTCACGCGGCGAAGTATTGGCCCAAAAAGGCGCCGGCACCGAGATCATCGACGCCAAGGGCGGCACGATCCTGCCTGGCTTCATCGACCCGCACGTGCACATTGTCATGGGGGCGCTGCTGTCGGGCTTCGTCAATGTCGGCGCGCTGGTCTGCGACACCATCGATCAGGTCATGGCCAAGCTGAAGGCTGCCACCGAGGCCGCAGCCCCCGGCGCCTGGGTAATGGCCAAGGGCTTCGATCCCTCGCTGACCCAGGGCGACGCGAACATTACCCGCCGCGAACTCGACGCCGTCGCGCCGGACAATCCGCTGTTCATGCTCAACGCCTCGGGCCACCTGGCTTATGTGAACTCGAAGGCCATCGCGCTTTCCGGCGTCACTGAAGCAACGCCCGATTCCGGCGCCGGCGGGCACTACTACAAAGACGCATCGGGAAAACTCAACGGACAACTCGCGGGCGGAACGTCTTATGCGCCGTTTTTGCGGATTGCCCCGCAGCCGA
>VFKO01000150.1 GCA_009885515.1 Rhodobiaceae bacterium
ATGCCGCCGGAAGTAAAAATCAACGGCATGACGGAGAAGTGGGTGTTGCGTGAAGCCGCCAAGCCTTTTCTTACCGAGACCGTTTACAAACGTCAGAAGCATCCATTTATGGGACCGCCGCAATGGAAGGGCAGGATGCTGGAGTTGGTCGGCGATATCCTGACAAGTCGCGTGCTCGATGAGCAGCCATTCTTCGACGCCAGCAAGGTAAGGAATAGTTTTGCGCATTTGGACGCCATTGAAGGACGCGCCGAACGCGACCAGGCATTCATGCGACTTATGGGACCAGTCAGCGCGGTGATCCTGCACCAACGCTATGCACTCTAGACAGAGCAAGCTGGCTGCATCGCGGCGGTCCCGCGGTCTGTGGTCCGAGGGCCTCTGCTTCGTTCAACCCAGACGTGTTCATCTCTAAATTGAAATCCGCGCCTGCATCGAGACGGCACCATTCACGCCGCAATACACTGTGAGGCGAAACGGGACGCCGCCACAGTTGTCGGCCAGATAGCAGCATTGCTGCGAGCGCGGTTGAAATGACATCCCCTGACTCAAACAAACCCGGAGGAGTCAGTTGCCGCTTTTAGATTATGACAAGTGAATAAGAGTTTCAAAAGCGGGCTTTGCGGCCCGGCAGGACTTTTTTGCCCCGGACATAAATAGGACAGGACAAACAGGACAGTGTTTCGAGTCAGTGTTCTACGTCCTGTTCGTCCTAAAAAAAGCGGCGAAATTCCGCCGCTTTTTCTAGAATTTAGGACAAGGTTTTACTCAGATAGCCAGTAACTCATCCCCGGATTGGGCCGTTCAACGAAGCACTGCTGGTTCAGCCTGTAGTGGCGGACGACTTGCTCAGCCTTGCGGGCTTCAGCTTCGTTGCCGCCGAAATGAAGCAACCAATGGCTGCCATCGACAAGCTTCCACGCACCTCCGGTCCAACGGGCTTCGGTCGTATCCGGATTATTGTTGTTGCAATCGTCGCCTGGCATTCCGCCCGACGGCACACCGTTTCCACGCTTCCAATACGTCATCGAAGCGTTGGGACGCCCGATATAGCATGTATGCGTGAAGCGATAATGACGGATCGTATTGGCCGCCCGTTGAGCCGCCGCTGCGCGTGCGCCGAACGAGAGAATCCAATGCGAACCATCAACGACTTTCCATTCGCCGCCAACGTGCTGCGCCTGAACGTTGTTCCAGTTGAGCCCAATGCAATCTTCCGCAAAGCTCAAACCGCCACCGCCGCCTGGGCCACCACCACCGGGTCCACCACCACCGGGTCCACCCCCGCCTGGTCCACCCCCGCCGGGTCCTCCGCCGCCGGGCCAGCCGCCACCACCGGGTCCACCGCCACCGGGCCAGCCGCCGCCACCGGGTCCACCGCCTGGCCAGCCACCGCCACCACCCGGAGGCCAACCGGGCCAACCGCCAAAGTGCTTACGCAACGAACCACGACTGACATATGGCCGCCGACCGGATCCATCGGTAAAGCGCGTGTAAATCGAGTACGTCAAACTGTCACCCGGACGCTCTCGCAAAATGAGAATCGTCTGCGCATGTCCAGGATTGAACGTAATCGTTAAATCCGTGGCGCTTGACGCGGGGTTGGCGCCGGGGCTTGACGAATAGGCTACCGCATTCTCGCTACCCCAGTCGCAGTCGGAGGGACTGCATTGCCCCCAAACACGAACTTTCAGCCCGCCACCGGCCGGCATGACCCGCACACGTGTAATACTACCGGTACCGGCAGCTTCATTTCGCCAGTCACCAGTGAACTCGCCGTATCCTGCAGCCATCGCAGGAACAGCAGACAGCACCACGGCTGCTGTAACCAAAAGCGCTTTGAAGCGCATTGCACGTCTCCTTTTCTCAAAATCTCCAGGGTCAATACCCCTTCGATTGCCCATCAATCTAGAGCCTGAGCATAACAGTGCCAGCCAACATTCGTCACACACGGACTTGTTGTCCCAAGTTCATTTTGATGCTGCGACTGCGAATATGAATTGACCGAGATCAGGAATCGAGCGAGAAGGCGCGTGGGACACGCCCCCCCAACGGGACGCGCCCATTCTGTAAGGAATGGAAGTATGACAACCAAGCCAGCTTCACGGCCCAACCGGCCGCATTTTTCCTCCGGCCCCTGCGCCAAGCGCCCAGGCTGGACCCCCGAAGCTCTGTCGCAAGCCGTCCTCGGACGCTCGCACCGCTCCAAGCCCGGCAAAGCCAAGCTCGAGCATGCGATCGAACTCACACGCAAAATTTTGGGCGTGCCCGCTGACTATCGCATCGCCATTGTGCCTGCCTCCGACACCGGCGCGGTTGAAATGGCCATGTGGTCGATCTTGGGCCCCAAGCCCGTCGACG
>VFKO01000316.1 GCA_009885515.1 Rhodobiaceae bacterium
CGGTTTGCATAGTCGCTGTAGCGTTCGAGATTTTCACACCACAACTTGCCCCAGACACTTTTGGCGATGATGCGGCCTTCGATATTGACGGGTGAGATGGTTCTCCCCTGTTTTTTGAGCTTGGCGACTTCGCGATGGGCGTTGGCGCGCCGTTGGGCCACGGACACGTACGGACGCCATTGAAAAAACCCCATCGGTCACCCTTCGCTCATCGCCGCGCCCAGATCCAGCGCCACAAGTTTCAGCAATTCGTCGTTCTTCATCTCGGTCAATAATATGTCTGCGCCACCACTGAGGAAGTCACCGGCCAGTTGCTGCTTCGACTCGATCATTTGGTCGATCTTATCCTCGACTGTACCGCGGCAGATGAATTTGTGTACGAGAACATTCTTGGTCTGGCCGATGCGGAAAGCACGGTCGGTGGCCTGGTTTTCGACTGCGGGGTTCCACCACCTGTCGTAGTGGATGACGTGCGACGCTGCAGTCAGGTTGAGCCCGGAACCGCCAGCCTTCACCGAGAGCACGAAGAAAGGAACGGTTTCATCGTTTTGAAATTCGCGCACGAGGTCCTGACGCTTTTTCACTGGGGTTTCGCCATGCAGGATCAGGCCGGGCCGTCCGAATACCGAGCCCAGAAAGTCTGCCAAGGGCGCTGTGGTTTCGCGGAACTGGGTGAAGACCAGTGCCTTCTCCTGCCGCGAGGCAATCACCTCCGCCAAGTCGCGCAACCTCGAAAACTTGCCGCTGTCGGCTTCGGCCCAGGAGCCGTCACCGAGCCATTGCGAGGGATGATTGCAGATTTGCTTCAAGCGCATAAGAAAGGCCAGCACAATGCCCCGGCGCTGGATGCCATCGACGATCTGTAACTGCTTTTCCATGTCATCGACCGCTTGCTGATACAACGCTGCCTGTTTGCGGCTCAAATTGCAGAAAGCCTTCATCTCTGTTTTGTCAGGCAAATCCGAGATGATCTTTTTGTCGGTTTTCATGCGCCGCAAAATGTAGGGGCGCACGAGTTCGCGCAGCGGGC
>VFKO01000456.1 GCA_009885515.1 Rhodobiaceae bacterium
GCCCGGCAAGTTGGATCGCGAACGGCGCCACATCACTGTCCGCCTTCAAGCGCAGCGCTGCAGAGCGGCGGTCGCGGAGCAGCTCGGCACTGGCAACCATTTCGGAATAAACAAGGACGCAGCCAAAGCTACGCACAGCCGCACGGAAAGGCGCATCGGTCACCCCCGCCATGGGGGCGAGCGCTACTGGCCTTGAACCAAAGATTTCCTGGATTTTGCCCATTATATGTGCAATTTTCTTTCCTGCATAATTTCCAGTCAGCCTATTTCGTGCTCCGGAGCTTTGCAAGTGTGATTTCGCAGTTGCAGCATGAGACTTGACTTGACGAATCTCGCCGGAAAACGGCCATCTGAAGCATGAACACTCCCACAAAATGCAATGCTTTGATTGTAGCCGGCGGCCACGGAGTCCGGGCGGGCCAAGGCTTGCCAAAACAGTATCGATCCCTGGCTGGGCAGTCGGTCTTGAGGCGAAGCATTGATGCTTTCCTTCGTCACCCTCAGGTGCACAAGGTGCAGGTCGTCATCAGCCCCGAACACCGCCGCTTCTACGAAACAGCAGTTGCAGGCCTATCCCTGCCCTCCCCAATTGACGGTGGCACAACACGCCAGGAGTCGGTGCGCCGCGGACTTGAGGCCATGGCCGCGAGCCCACCTGACTTCGTTCTCATCCATGACTCAGCGCGGCCCTTGGTGGATGGCTCGGCGATTTCAGCAACCATCGCAGCCCTTGCCGGCGCCGACGGCGCTCTGCCGCTCTTGGCCGTCTCCGACACGCTCAAACGCGTCACGCAGGGCCGCATCCAGGCAACGCTGGTGCGTGAGGGTCTGGGGCTCGCCCAAACACCACAAGGCTTTCACTTCGACAAAATTCTGAACGCCCATCGCGCGGCGCGTGATACGAGTTTCACCGATGATGCCTCAATCGCCGAGAGCGCAGGCCTGCTCGTGGTGACAGTGCCCGGACAACGGATGAACTTCAAATTGACGACGCCGGAAGATTTTGTCATCGCCGAAGCACTGCTGGCCAACACCGGTACGGTGCGCACCGGCCAGGGCTTCGACGTTCATCGCTTTAGTCCGGGCGATCACATCTGGCTGTGTGGCGTCCGCATCTCGCATGCGCAGGGCCTGATCGGGCACTCCGACGCCGATGTGGCCCTGCATGCGCTCACCGATGCGATATTGGGCGCGGCGGCGCTCGGCGACATCGGCGAACACTTCCCGCCAAACGACGAGCGCTGGCGGGGTGCTGCCTCTCACATTTTTCTAAGCCACGCCGCAAAGCTGATCGCCGAGCGCTTCGGGCGGATCGAACATGTCGATATCACCGTGATTTGCGAGACACCGAAAATCTCTCCCCATCGCGCGGCAATGATCGCACGCATCGCAGAGTTGCTGGCGCTTGCTCCCACGCGCGTCAGCGTCAAAGCAACAACAACCGAAGGCTTGGGCTTCACCGGGCGCGGCGAAGGCATCGCCGCCCAGGCCATTGCCACGGTGCGCCTGCCATGATCACGGGCTGGAGGATTGCCAAACTGCCGGAAGGCCGGCACCTGCGCGAGCGAATGACCGCGGTGGTGACGTTCGGCGGCGTCGGCCTGCTGCCGGTCGCACCCGGCAGTTGGGGCTCATTGGCGGCCCTGCCCTTCGGTTTCCTGTTAGGTTGGATGGGAGGCTGGATCCTGTTGCTGCTGGCTGCTGCTGCGGCCAGCGTTGCAGGTTTTATCTACGCCGACGCCTACGTAAAGGCGACCGGGCGCGAGGACCCCCCGGAAATTGTCATCGATGAAGTGGCAACACAATGGATGGTACTGGCATTCGTGCCCTTGAGCTGGAGCGGCTTTCTGGCGGCCTATCTGGTATTCCGCCTGTTTGACACCATCAAACCCTGGCCCGCCAGCTGGGCCGACCAGGAGGTCGAAGGCGGCGCCGGCGTGATGCTCGACGATTTGATCGCGGGCCTCTACGCCATTCCGCCGCTGGTAGCGCTGAACATTATGGGATTCCTTTAGCCGATGTTTTCCAAGCATCTTCTGACGCTCTCTGAAACCGTTCTGGCCCAAGCCCGCGCCCAGCAGCTGAAAATCGTCACCGCCGAAAGCTGCACCGGCGGCCTGGTTGGTGCGGTGTTGACAGAGATTGCGGGCTCCTCCGACGTCTTCGAGCGCGGCTTTGTCACCTATTCCAATCAGGCGAAGATGCAAATGCTTGGCGTTTCAGGGGACATATTAAACACCCATGGCGCCGTCAGTGAAGCAACCGTGCGCTGCATGGCCCAAGGCGCCCTGACCCATTCGGCCGCCGACATCTCGGTTGCCGTCACCGGTGTGGCAGGCCCAGGTGGCGCCAGCGCTGACAAGCCCGTGGGCCTCGTCCACTTCGCCACCGCGCGCAAAGGCGCCACTACCATTGCCGAGCAACACTGCTTCGGCGAAATCGGCCGCGACGCAGTGCGAATGGCCAGTGTCGAAGTGGCGCTGAATATGCTGCTGCGGGCGATGGCGTAAACGCCCCTCACCCTTTTTTGCGAAGTGCAAAAAAGATCCTCTCCCGCAAGGGGAGAGGAAGGGGAATCATTTTTTTCAGCATCGCATTTCTCCCTCTCCCCTTGCGGGAGAGGATCTTTTTTCGGCCTTCCGAAAAAAGGGTGAGGGGACGGCCCCCTCAATGCTCGAACGCCGATGCCATACGCGCAATATCGCGCGCACTAAGTCCGTGGCTGGCCGCACAAGCACGCCACTGCGCGACAGCGGCTTGGACTTCCCCGATGATTTCCTTGGCAGCTTGCCGCTTCAATCCACACTGTCGCGCCATACTCAATGCCACGTCGAGTGATGCGGTGTCGTCGGCCTCGTCAATGGCAAGGCTCAAGACTCGCGCCCTCACGTCCACCGGCGTCGGGTTCATGTCGTAGGCCGGTGACAAGCGCCAGCCGCCCGCACCGTCAAAGAGAAAGCCGTGATTGCGAAGATGATCGTCGGTGTTGGAAATCAGGATGTTGAAAACAATGCGCCGCCACAGCTGCGCGCAATCCTGCTCAGGCTGCGAACCGAATTGACGCAGCGCATCAACAATCTCCAAATAGCTGTGATCCTCGTTGTCCGCTGCACC
>VFKO01000075.1 GCA_009885515.1 Rhodobiaceae bacterium
CTCTTCGACGGCACAAATTGCGGACTCGAACTCGAGGGCCGCCCGGTCTTCTCCGTGCAATACCACCCCGAAGCCTCCCCCGGCCCCCACGACAGCCAATACCTCTTCGATCGCTTCGCCAAGGCGATGGAGTCGAAGCGTTGAGTGAAGCTCTCAAAGCCCGCTGGCGCACGCATGTGCAGATGCTCGGCAATTTCAATGCCGACATTGTCGGGCGCACGTTCGATAATTTGTGTGCGTCCTATTCCGAGCCGAACCGCCGCTATCACTCGCTGGCACATCTGACCGCATTGTTTGATTGTCTTGAGCTTCACGCAGACGAAATCGGCGATCCCACGCGCGTGGCATTCGCCGCCTGGTATCACGACATCGCCTACGAACCTCACCGCAACGACAACGAGGCCAAGAGCGCCGAGCGCGCCATGAAGGAACTCGACAATCTCGGCGCCAGCAGCGAACTGCGCTCGCACGTCGTTCAACTGATCCTGGCCACAAAAAACCATTCCGCCGGTGGCCGCGACTACGACGACGACATTTTTCTCGATGCCGATTTCGCCATTCTGGGCAGCCCCGAAGACGTCTACCGCCAATACGTCAGCGATGTCCGCGCCGAATACGCTCATGTCAGCGACGCCGATTGGAAGACGGGCCGCAGCGCCTTCCTTCGGAAAATCACCGCTGCCCCGCGCATCTTCCGCACCGGCATTTTTGAAGGCGAATACGCCGAGCAAGCGCGCAAAAACATCGCCTGGGAGTTGACGGAATTGGAGGCGGCGAATGTTTAAAAAATATCCCATCCCTTCTCCCTGCAGGGCGCGCGCCAGCGCGACGGATGAGGGGCCGCTCGGTGCCACACGAAGTCCCCACCTCCGTCTCGCCGCTTCGCGTCGATCCACCTTCTCCCCAAAGGGGAGAAGGGCTAGGGGTAAAACTTAAATGCCAAAACGCACTGACATCGACACCATCCTCATCATCGGCGCAGGCCCCATTGTCATCGGCCAGGCTTGCGAGTTCGACTATTCGGGCGTTCAGGCTTGCCGCGCGCTCAAGGCCGAGGGCTATCGCATCGTGCTGGTGAATTCGAATCCGGCGACGATCATGACCGATCCCGAACTCGCCGACGCGACCTATATCGAGCCGATCACGCCCGACTTCGTCGAAAAGATCATCGCCCGCGAACGTAGAGAGCGCCCGCGCGACCGCATGGCGCTTCTGCCCACCATGGGCGGACAGACCGCGCTCAACTGCGCGCTCGATTTGCACAAAGCGGGGACACTTAAAAAATACGACGTCGAAATGATCGGCGCCCAGCCCGAAGCGATCGCGATGGCCGAGGACCGGCTCTTGTTCCGCGAGGCGATGGAACGCATCGGCCTCGAATCCCCGCGCTCTCGTATCGCCACATCGAAAGACGAAGCGCTGGCCGCCCTCGAGCACGTCGGCCTGCCCGCGGTCATCCGCCCGTCGTTCACGCTTGGCGGCCAGGGCGGCGGCATCGCCTATAACCGCGAGGAATGCGCCGAAATCGCCGAACGCGGCATCGACGCCTCGCCCGTTCATTCGGTGCTGATCGAAGAATCGGTGCTGGGCTGGAAGGAATTCGAGATGGAGGTCGTCCGCGACAAGGCGGACAACTGCATCATCATTTGCTCGATCGAAAACATCGACCCGATGGGCGTGCACACGGGAGACTCGATCACGGTGGCGCCCGCGCTGACGCTCACCGACAAAGAATACCAGATCATGCGCAACGCCTCGATCGCGGTGCTGCGCGAGATCGGCGTCGAAACCGGCGGCTCGAACGTGCAGTTCGCGGTCAACCCAGCCGACGGGCGCCTCGTCGTCATCGAGATGAACCCGCGTGTCTCGCGCTCCTCCGCGCTGGCGTCCAAGGCAACCGGATTTCCCATCGCCAAGGTCGCAGCGCGCCTCGCCGTCGGCTACACGCTGGATGAACTCACTAACGACATCACCAAGGCAACGCCCGCCTCGTTTGAGCCCACGCTCGACTACGTGGTGACGAAAATCCCGCGCTTTGCCTTCGAAAAATTTCCCGGCGCCGAACCAATCCTCAGCACGTCAATGAAGTCCGTCGGCGAAGCGATGGCGATCGGACGAACCTTCGCCGAATCGATGCAGAAAGCGCTGCGCTCGCTCGAAACCGGCCTAACGGGCTTCGACGAAATCGACATTCCGGGACTGCGCTCCGGCGACGATAAGAACGCGGTGGTGGCAGCCCTCGCCAAGGCAACACCCGACCGCATCCGCGTCATCGCGCAAGCCTTCCGTTTGGGCCTGACTGTCGGAGAAATCCACGCCGCTTCCAAAGTCGATGCCTGGTTTCTCGATCAGATCGAAGACATCGTCAGAGCCGAAGAGCGCGTTCGCGAGCACGGGCTGCCGCAGGACGAAGACGGCATGCGCGAGCTCAAAGCGATGGGCTTCTCCGACGCCAGGCTTGCCAAACTGACCGCCAAACGCGAAAGCGAAGTCTCAAGCACCCGCCGCCGCCTCGGCGTCACGCCCGTCTTCAAGCGCATCGACACCTGCGCTGCCGAGTTCCGCGCCATTACGCCCTATATGTATTCGACCTACGAAACGCCGATGGCGGGTCTGGTCGAATGCGAAAGCGAACCCACCTCGGCCAGGAAAGTCGTCATCCTCGGCGGCGGCCCGAACCGCATCGGCCAAGGCATCGAGTTCGATTATTGCTGTTGCCACGCCGCCTTCGCGCTGAAGAAGGCCGGCATCGAAACCATCATGGTCAACTGCAATCCGGAAACGGTCTCGACCGACTACGACACCTCCGACCGCCTCTATTTCGAGCCCTTGACCGCCGAAGATGTGGTCGAACTGATCCGCACCGAACAGGCCAACGGCGAAGTCTTGGGCGTCATCTGCCAATTCGGCGGCCAGACCCCGCTGAAACTGGCGAGCGCGCTGGAAGCAGCGAAAATCCCGATCCTGGGCACCCAGCCCGATGCCATCGACATTGCCGAAGACCGAAAGCGCTTTCAGTCCCTGATCGACCACATCGGCTTGAAGCAGCCGGTGAACCGCACCGCACTGACGACCGGCGAAGCGCTGCAGGCCGCGCGCGACGTCGGCTATCCGGTTGTCATCCGCCCTTCCTTCGTGCTTGGCGGGCGCGGCATGACGATCGTGCGCGACGAAGAACACATGATCGAGACGCTCGAACAAACCGACGTCTTCAAGATCTCGGGCGACGATCCGGTCTTGATCGACCAGTATCTGCGCAACGCCGTCGAAGTCGACGTCGACGCCATCGCCGACAAGGACACGGTCTTCGTCGCCGGTATCATGGAACATATTGAAGAGGCGGGCGTTCATTCCGGTGACAGCGCCTGTTCATTGCCGCCCTACTCGCTCGATCAGGCAACCATCGCCGAAATTCGCAGCCAGACCGCAGCACTGGCCCGCGAACTCAACGTCGTGGGGCTGATGAACGTGCAGTTTGCCGTCCAGGCCGGACAGATCTACGTCCTCGAAGTCAACCCGCGCGCCAGCCGCACAGTACCCTTCGTCGCCAAGGCGATGGGCATTCCGGTTGCAGCCATTGCCTCGCGGGTCATGGCGGGCGAAGCACTCTCGTCCTTCAAGCTGAAAGAAGAAGTGCCAAAACACATGTCGGTGAAAGAGGCGGTAATGCCGTTCGCCCGCTTCCCCGGCGTCGATGTCGTGCTCGGCCCCGAAATGAAGTCGACCGGCGAAGTGATGGGCATCGACCGGACCTTCGAACGCGCCTTTGCCAAAAGCCAAATCGCGGCCGGTCTGACCCTACCGGACGCCGGCACGGTTTTCATTTCCGTGCGCGACGACGACAAGCAGGCCATCATCGCGCCCGCGCGCAAACTCATCGAGATGAGCTTCAAGATCGTCGCCACCGGAGGCACGGCGACTTTGTTGATTGAACAGGGCTTGGCCATCACCCGCATCAACAAGGTTTACGAAGGCCGTCCGCACATCGTCGACGCGATGAAGGACGGCAGCATCGACCTCGTTTTCAACACCACCGAGGGCGCGCAGGCCCTGAAGGACTCGCTTTCCATCCGCCGCACAGCCTTGATGCAGAAGATCCCGTACTACACAACAATTGCAGGCGCCGCCGCCGCCGTTCAATCGATTGCAGCCCTGCGCACCACCACTTTGGAAGTCACCCCGCTACAAGCCTACACAAGTTAACCCGTTGAAATTTCAGAGTTTTATTGGCGGCCGCCCAACGATCTGGCCTTGAATTTTGCCACACGTTTTGCTATATGTGTGCCTTGGCGCTCGAGAAGAAAATCTCCGGAGCAACTTGGCGCCGAAGAACTCCGGCGTAAGATTTTTGAAAACTGATCAAAGGCTTTGGCCGGTCGCGCCGCCAAGGCCCTTGGAATTTGTTGTCACACAGGCGCGACTGAGAAAGTCAGAGCAAGACGATGGAAAAAATTCCCATGACCGCTCAGGGCTTCGCCGGCCTTGAAGCGGAAATCAAGCACCTCAAAGGGGTGGAGCGTCCGGCCATCATCAAGGCGATCTCGGAAGCGCGCGCCCACGGTGACCTGTCCGAGAATGCCGAATATCACTCCGCGAAGGAGCGTCAAAGCTTCATCGAAGGCCGCGTCATGGAGCTTGAAGACAAAGTCTCCCGCGCCCAGGTCATCGACGTCTCCAAGCTTTCGGGCAAGGTGGTGAAATTCGGCGCAACGGTTTCGGTGATCGACGAAGACACCGACCAGAAGTCAAAGTACCAGATCGTCGGCGACATCGAAGCCGATTTCGCCAAAGGCCGCATCTCGCTCTCCTCGCCGCTCGCCCGCGCCCTCATCGGCAAGAAATCCGGCGACACCGTAGAGGTCAACACCCCATCAGGCGGACGCACCTACGAAATCGCAAAGGTGGAGTTTAAGTAAGGGCGGACAGCATGGCGGCGAAACTGTCGATCACAATTCCAGGCAAGCAGGCCGCCATCGTCAGGAAGGCGGTTAAGAACGGAACTTTTGCGACCGGCAGCGAAATGGTGAGTGACGCTCTGCGCGTGTGGGAGCAACAAAACAAAGAAGTCGAATATCTCCGGAAGGCATGGAAAGCAGGCATAAAAAGCGGGCCTTCGGTGTTACTCGACATGTCCGAGATAAAAGCCGAGGCACGCCGCCGGTTTGAAGCAGCGAAACGCAAACGCAAGGCTCGCTGATGGCAATCGCACGACGCAATCCGCTGTCGCGCGAAGACCTCATCGAAATCTGGCTTTACATCGCAACTGATAGCCCGGCCGCAGCAGACCGGTTGCTCGATGCGATTGAGTCAAAAATCCTTTTACTATCAATCAATCCCGGACTGGGGGTCCGCCGGCCCGATATTGCGATTGGCGTGCGCAGTTTTCCGGTCGGAAACTACTTGATACTTTATCGCCAAGTTCAGGTCGGCATAGAAATCGTCCGCGTAGTCCACGGCCAACGCGATCTGGCCAAAATCAAACTGCAGTAATGCAACCGCAACTCATCAATCAACCCGGTTGACAATCGGAATCTGAATGCATTTCGCCAAATTGTGAATGCCGCCATAGAGCGTGTGCGCCACCAGATAGACTGCGCCGTCCGGCACCTGCGTACCTTGCGCGATGTTCAGCGTCAGCGTCTCTCCCGCATCGGACGGTAGCGCCATCGCAACGTGATTGGTATCGCGGAAACCCTTGCAGCTGCCGCCATGGTCGCCCCGGCCCGCGTCGTCACTCACACCCGGGCCGCCGACTTCAAGCCCCCAATGCACCATGTACATTTCAACGCCGCTCTCATCCTGCGCTCGCCCAAGCAAGATGGTGCCCCCAATCGTTTTGCCGGGGTCAGTGTCAACGAACGCCAGCGACGAAGGCCCAAAGCTCACCCCATCAACGCGCGGATAGATCAGATCCGGACCGCCAATGGTCACCGCCGCATAAAGACCGCCGGACACCACAACCACAACTGCACCTAGAATTTTCAGCCACTTACCCACGTTACCTCCTCCGAACCTGCCCCGAATGAAATGTCGCCATATCCGCACAGAGTCCCCTCAAACCTCCACTGGCACCCCAGGTTCGCGCTTGGCCTCGCGGATCGCAAGCGCCGTCTTCACCGAGCCCACGCACTTGGCCGCCGTCAGCGTGTCGGTGATAAAGCTCTGCCACTCACCCAGATCGTGCGCCACGCATTTCAACACATAGTCGACCTCGCCCGACATCATCGTGCATTCGCGCACGATCGGCCACTGGGCCACCTGCGCCTCGAAGGCCTTGAGATCGTGGTCGGCCTGGCTGGTCAGGCCCACAAAGGCAAACGCCGTCACCTCAAAGCCCAGGGCCTTGGGGTCAAGGTCGGCGTGATAGCCGCGAATATAGCCATCTTGCTCAAGCGCCCTCACCCGCCGTAAACAGGGCGGCGCCGAAATCTTGGCGCGCTGCGAAAGCTCAACGTTTGTAATACGCCCCTCGGCCTGAAGTTCATGGAGAATACGACGGTCAATCCCGTCAAGTTTGTTTCGCTGCATGCTCGCTTCCAGATCGAGTAAGATTATTTCGTCCCGCCGTTCTAACGCGGGCCAAGACCGATTTCAGCAATAAAATTACAGGACCGCGCAATTCTGTGAATGATTTAGAGCCAAAAGCCGTAACTTGGGTCATAACCGATGGTCGTACGGGCATCCTGAACCAGGCGCGCGGCTTGGCTGAAGCGGTGGGACTGCCGCTTGAACTCAAGACTGTCCACCCCCGCCTGCCCTGGACGCTTTTGCCCGTCACACTGTGGCCAGTGCCCCTGCGTGCCCTCGGACCAGACAGCGCCAGTTTCGAGCCGCCCTGGCCAGCCCTTGCCATCGGCTGCGGCTGGCGCGCCATCCCGTTCATGCTGGAGATCAAGCGCCGGTCGAATGGCGCGACGTTTACGGTACAGTTGCAGGATCCCAAAATCTCGCCGTCATACTTCGACCTCGTCGTCCCGCCGGAACACGACGAATTTGTTGGCCCCAACGTCGTGCCGATTATCGGCAGCCCCAATCACATCACGCGCGCGAAACTGGACGAAGCTGGCCGCGCGTGGAGCGCGCGCTTTCAGCATCTGCCAAGTCCACGGGTGGCAGTCTTGATTGGTGGCAAATCGAAGTCCCACCGTTTCACCGTCGATGATGCCAAGCGCTTGGCAAACCAACTCCAGGAGTTGACCAAGAGCGGCTACGCCATCATGGCAACCACATCGCGCCGCACCGGCGAGGCTCAAACGCAAATCATCCGTCAGGCTCTCCCACAGCCTTCGGCGTTCGTTTGGGATGGTGCGGGCGAAAATCCTTACCTGGGAATTCTGGCTCTGGCCGAAGCAATTCTGGTGACATCGGATTCAACCAACATGGCAGTGGAAGCCGCCAGCACCGGCAAACCCGTCTACGTCGTGAACCTGCCAACCACGAACCCAAAGTTCGAGGCACTCCACCTGCGCCTGCAAGTCCTCGGTATCACCCGCCCATTCGCCGGCAAGATCGAAAGCTGGACCTATCAACCACTGAATGAAACAGCCAAAATAGCTGCAATAATCCGTAAAAAACTAAACCTCACCCCTTTGTGAGCGTGCGCACAAGACTTGTGAGCCGCCAGCAAGATTTCCTATGTTACGAGTATAGCCCGGCCAAGGACCACGCATGACCGAAACACTTCACGCCAAACTTCTGATCTTGGGCTCCGGCCCCGCCGGCTACACCGCCGCCATCTACGCCGCGCGCGCCATGCTGGAACCGGTGCTCATTGCCGGCATTCAGCCCGGCGGTCAAATGACCATTACCACCGATGTCGAAAACTATCCGGGCTTTGCCGAAACGATCCAGGGTCCCTGGCTGATGGATCAGATGAAAGCGCAGGCTGAACACGTCGGCACCAAAATTGTCGAAGACATCATCGAAACTGCAGACCTCAAATCCCGCCCCTTCCGCCTCACCGGCGACAGCGGCAAGGTCTTCACTTGTGATGTTCTGGTGATTGCAACCGGCGCCCAGGCGCGCTGGCTTGGCCTGCCCTCCGAAGAGAACTTCAAGGGCCACGGCGTATCCGCCTGCGCCACCTGCGACGGCTTTTTCTATCGCGGCAAGGACGTCGCCATCGTCGGTGGCGGCAACACCGCCGTCGAAGAGGCACTGTTTCTGACCAACTTCGCCAACAGCGTCACCCTCATTCATCGCCGCGATTCCCTGCGTGCCGAAAAGATGATGCAGAAACGCCTGTTCTCGCACCCCAAGATCAAAGTTATCTGGGATTCAGGCATCGACGAAGTGCTGGGCACCACCAACCCCAAATCCGTCACCGCCGTCCGCCTGCGCAACATCAAAAGCGGTTCAACAAGCGAACTCTCGGCCGACGGCCTCTTTGTCGCCATTGGCCATGTCCCGGCGACCGATCTCTTCAAGGGTCAGGTCGACATGGACGCCGACGGCTATATCCGCACCGCCCCGGACTCAACCGCCACCAACGTTCCCGGCGTTTTTGCGGCAGGCGACGTCAAAGACCGCATTTTCCGCCAGGCCGTCACCGCCGCCGGCATGGGCTGCATGGCAGCACTCGAAGCCGAAAAATTCCTGGCCCATCAAACCGGAATCAAGGCCGCAGCCGAATGAGGGACACCAATGGCGATTGATCTCGACCGCTTGCGCGTTTTCCACGCGGTCGCAACCGCAGGCAATCTCACGCATGCCGGCGAAACGCTGAACCTCAGCCAATCAGCAGTCAGCCGTCAGATCAGCGCCCTGGAAGAAGAGCTTAAAGTGCCGCTGTTCACGCGCCACGCCCGCGGCCTCATCCGCACCGAGCAAGGCGAACATTTGTTTCAAACCACAACCAAAATTTTCGAACAACTTCAAACCGTTGAAGAGCAACTGCTCAACAGCCGCGAAACACCGCGCGGCGAACTTCGTGTCACGGCCACCATTGGCATCGGCACCTACTGGCTGACCCCGCGTCTGCGCCTGTTCAATCAACTCTACCCCGAAATTCGTTTGCATGTGCTGCTGCAAGACATCGAACTCGATCTCAATCACCGCGAGGCCGACATCGCGTTGCGCATGCGCAAACCCGTTCAGAATGATTTGATTCAGCGCAAATTGTTCGACGTCGCCTATCACATCTACGCCGCCAAGGAATACGTTTCCCGCAGAACCTCACCCTGTTCCATCAACGACCTCGACGGCCACGACATCATCGTCTACGGCGACGCTCCTCCCGAATTGGACAAAGTGAACTGGTTGTCCGAAATCGGCCGCAAAACCGGCCACGCCCGTCCTGCCGCGTTGTGTGTCAACAACATCATCGCCATGGGCAAAGCGATCGAACAGGGCATCGGCCTGGGTGCCCTGCCGGACTACTTCACAGCCGGCAACGACAAGCTGGTGCGCGTGCTCGAGGAAACGCCGGGCCCAAACTACGAAGTTTACCTGTGCTATCCTGAAAATCTGCGCGGCTCCAAGCGAGTCGCGGTTTTCAGGGATTTCCTGGTTTCACAAGCGCGTGAATGGCAGTATTAGTTGAAGAAATGACGCACCCACTCGCCTTGGAAGTGCTTCGGCGCATACCTATCTGACTATTGCTGAATGATCTTCAGCACCGGAGACTCCCCTCTCCGGCACTGCCCGCCAGTGTCAACCAACGCACTGGCAGACGAGGCGTGACGAGGCCGGACCGTGCCACCCCAGACGGTCCGGCCAACTTTTTTACTGACGAGTATTGCCGCCCAGTAGCGCTTTGCTCCTGCCCCAAGCACCAACGATGGAAGGCTGACTGCTCACAGCAGATACGCAATCACCGCGGCGGCTTCATCAGCACCCGCTTCGTCGACGCAGGAAACTTCACCAGCCTCTCCGTCGGCCTGATCGGCCTTCGCACAAGCTCGCCCCCGCAATTGGCGCATCGGCCCTTCAAACTGCCGTCGGCGCATGCAGCGCAGAACGTGCACTCGAACGAGCAAATCATTGCCTCGCGCGACTCCGGCGGCAGGTCACGGTCGCAGCTTTCACAATTGGGTCGAAGTTCAAGCATGCTCAGATATCCGTGCCCGTGACAAACAGCTTCACCACCGCCTCAAAGCCTCTTTGATCGGCTTCGTCAAATCGCGCCAGGTGCGGACTGTCAATATCCAGAACCCCGCGCACCACGCCATCCTTGATCAACGGTACAACCAGCTCGGAATTCGACGCCGCATCGCAGGCTATATGTCCCGGAAACGCGTGGACATCTTCCACCAGCATAGTCTCCCGAAGGGCCACCGCCGTGCCGCAAACGCCCTTGCCCACCGCAATGCGTACGCAGGCGGGCTTGCCCTGAAAGGGCCCAAGCACCAGCTCGCCCCCTTTCAGGAAATAAAATCCCGCCCAGTTGAGATCGGGAACAATCTGCCAGATCAGCGCCGCAACATTGGCGGCGTTGGCGATCAGGTCGCGCTCGCCCTCAAGGAGCCCGCGCGTCTGGCGCGCAAGTTCGTCATAAAGTTCAACCTTCATGAGTCCCCATCAATCCGTACCTCCGCCCACCTCCGCCCCCCACAATTCCTTGAGACGGGCATCACGGCCACAGTTGAAACGATAGAGATTATAGCGGAATGAATTCGTCTGGTAATAGTTCTGATGATAGTCCTCGGCAGGCGTGAACGGCCCGGCTGCCACAATTTCAGTGACGACCGGACGCTTCAACCGGCCCGACTTTTCCAGTGCCGCTTTCGACGCCAGCGCGTTCAACTTTTGAGCCTCATTCCCATAAAAGATGGCAGTTCGATATTGGTCGCCATAGTCGCAAAATTGCGCATTCTTCGTCACCGGATCAACCGTGCGCCAAAACACGTATAGCAACCGGTCGAAATTGACCCGCTTGGGATCAAACACAATTTTCACCGCCTCGGCGTGTCCGGTACCGCCATTTGAAACTTCACGATAGTTGGGATTAGCCGTTCGCCCACCGATGTAACCCGAGGTTGTCGAAATCACGCCAGGCACCTTGTCAAAATCCGCCTCAACGCACCAAAAGCACCCGCCCGCCAAAATTGCTACTTCCGTTCCCGGCGCCACAACGGGTTGAGCGGCCTTCACGCCCGCACCCTCGCGCATCATCTGCAATCCAAGAAGGGCAACGGCTGCAATGGCCGTCAACCCCAACACGCGGGCGATTGAGATGTCATTCGTCATGACACCGCCACTTTGAAAATCATCGCCACACCGTTCATGCAATAGCGCAGGCCAGTCGGCGCCGGTCCGTCGGGAAAGACGTGACCAAGATGTCCGCCGCACCTTCGGCAATGAACCTCGGTGCGCACATCAAAAAAACCTTTGTCGGTTGATGTACCGACGGCATTAGCCAGCGGCTGCCAAAAGCTTGGCCACCCGGTGCCGCTGTCGTACTTGGTCTGTGACGAATACAGCGGCAGATCACACCCCGCGCAATGGAAAATTCCCCGACGCTTTTCCCGGTCCAGCGGGCTCGACCCGGCACGCTCCGTACCGTGATCGCGCAGAACATGGTACTGTGCAGGCGTCAATGCACGCCTCCACTCTGTCTCGGTTTTAGCGACTTCAAACCGTGGACCCGAAGCCGCTGGCAAACTGCGCGCGACGAGCATCACTCCCAAAATGCCCGCACCACTCAAAAGGGCTCTGCGATTGACCATGAGACAACCTCCGTTCAGTGCAACAGATACGGGCTTACTGCGTGCACGGACCAATCACAGAGGCGCGAGCGAAAATGAAACACCCGCTCGCGCGCCAAAAAATACGAGGCAAACTATGCCGCGTGCGCTTGCGCCCGCAACGAAATAGCCTGTTCGGCAAGCTTTCCAACCAGTTCGGCCAAATGATCGAACTTGTAGGTAAAGGTCGCCGCTCCCTGTGTGGCGGATCGCAATTCAACGATCAGCGTTTGCAATTCAGACTCTGGAATATGTGCCTTGACCGTGTCCCAGCCTGGCCAGTCCAACCGCCCGTCAAACCCAAGCAATTGTCCACGCTTGCCGGTGATGATTTGATTGATCCGCGATGTGTGATCGCTCGGCGTGTGAACATCAACAGACACAATAGGCTCAAGCAAAACCGGAGAACAATTGGCCATCCCTTCCGACATCCCCGTTTTCGCCGCCATCTGGAAAGCAGCGTCGCTGGAATCGACGCTATGGTAACTACCATCAGTCAGGGCCACCGACACATCTACGACCGGAAACCCCAGCGGACCGCGATGAAGATAGTCGCGAATTCCTTTCTCCACCGAAGGTATGAATTGCCTGGGCACAACACCACCTGCAATCTCATCAAGAAACTCAAACCCGCCACCACGCGGCAAGGGTTTGATCTGCAACATCACATCGCCGAACTGGCCGTGTCCGCCCGACTGCTTCTTGTGGCGGCCACGCTGTTCGGTCGCGTTGCGGATCGTTTCGCGATAACCTACATGTGATTTTTGCGTGGCCAACTTCAAACCGAACTTGCGTTCAGCGCGCGCCAACGCGGTGCGCAAATGAACCTCACCCTGGCCCGACAGCACCGCCTCGTGGGTCTCGGCGACCTGTTCAAAGACAATGCCGGTATCTTCTTCCCGCAATTTGGCAATGGCTGCTGAAAGTTTCACATCGTCATTGCGGTTCGCTGCCTTGATCGCAAACTTGTAAACCGGCGGCAGCACCTCCGGCCGCTTGAGCGCTTTGATCGCCCGGTGCGCCGTCAGCGTGTCGCCGGTTTGCGCTTTCTCAAGGCGGCCGATAGCGACCAGATCGCCCGCTCCCGCCCCGGGAACTTTTGTCGCTTTCTCACCCATCATGGAAAACAGACCCGATGCCCGCTCTTCCACTCCATCGCTACGCACCAGCGTTGCGCCATCTTTGAGGATGCCGCGAAACACGCGCGCCAGCGAGAGCTTTCCGCCCGCGCCGTGCAGTGTCTTGACGATCTGCACAACTGGATCTTCACCATGCCCGGTCAGCCCCTGCCGCAGTGCCGCTTTTGAAACATCCGGCACCTCATGACGCAGCGCCTTCAGCAAGCGCCGCACGCCATTGTCACGCTCGCCAGAGCCCATCAGCACCGGCACGATCTTGCCGTCTGCCAGTTCACGCGTCAGATCAGCAAACACTTCATCGCGCGGAGGTTCAATATCCGACAGCAACTCTTCCATGAGATGATCATCGTAGTCGGCGAGCTTCTCGAGCATTTGATAGCGCGCCTCGTGTTCACGGTCGGCGACTTCCGATGGAATGGCAATCACCTCCGACGCTGCGTGCTCGCGATAAACAAAGGCGCGCTCCAGCGCCAGATCAACAAACCCGGTGACGATCCCATCCTTCCAGATCGGCACTTGCCTCAACACCAGCGGACGCGCCGATGCCGGTTGCAACGCCGCCAGCAATTCGCGAATTTGGCCTTGCGCCTTGTCGATTTTGTTGATGAACAGAAAGTGCGGAATGCCCAGATCGGCAAGCCGCTTCAAAAGCGGCTGCAACAACGCGGCTTTCGCCGGATCGGGTTCCGCCACCACAACCGCCGCATCGACACCCGCCAGCGCGTTCAGCGTCTCTTGCTGAAACTCTATTGAACCCGGACAATCAAGGAACGTAAAATGATCACCCAGATATGCCGTCGACGCTGACGTGATTTCCACGCTCATCAGCCGCTCACGCGCTTCAGCAGACGAATCGCCGACCGTATTTTTCTGCGCCTGACTGCCCTTTCGGGTAAGCTTACCTGTAGTCCAAAGAATACTGTCGAGCAGCGTAGTCTTGCCGCTTCCTTGAGGTCCGACCAGGGCCACGCAACGCGGCCCATGTCCCCCCTTATCGTTTGTCTCTGCCATGAGGTTGCTCCCTGTTTGCCCGGGAGGCGCAACCATAAAAACGATTTACGCCCTCTTCAACCGGGCATCCCATCGTTTCAACCAATTGCAGGCGAGCGCAAGCGAAAACTCTCTTAACGAAGCCCGGCGCAGAATCTTTGAATGCGCTGGCATGCCTGCTCCAGGATTTCGTCCGAAGCCGCATAGGAAATGCGGAAATACGGCGATAGCCCGAAGGCTGCCCCGTGCACAACGGCCACGCCCTCAGCTTCCAGCAGTTCAGCCGCGAACCCTTCATCATTGTGGATCGTTCGGCCCGAAGGTGCCACTTTGCCGATTGTGCCAGCGCACGAGGGATACACATAAAATGCGCCTTCCGGCGTCGGGCACTTGATCCCTTTGGCCTGGTTGAGCATCGACACCACCAGATCACGCCGTTTCTGAAAAATTGCTGCCCGGGGCCGGATGAAATCCTGGGTTCCGCTCAGGGCCTCCACCGCGGCCCACTGGCTCACCGAAGTGGCCATTGTCGTCGACTGCGACTGGATTGCGGCCATGGCTTTGATCAGCGGTTCCGCGGCAGCGCAATAACCGATGCGCCAGCCCGTCATCGAATAGGCCTTCGAGCAGCCATTCATCGTCAACGTTCGCGGGTAGAGCCTTGGCTCAACCTGGGCAATCGTTGCGAACTCGAATCCGTTATAGAGGATGTGTTCGTACATATCATCGGTCAACACCCAAACCTGGGGATGATCCAGCAACACTGCCGACAGCGCTTTCAGGTGTGCCGCCGAATAGGCAGCCCCCGTTGGGTTCGAAGGCGCATTGAGCATCAGCCACTTCGTCTTGGGCGTAATCGCCTTCGCCAATTGCTCTGGGGTCAGGCGGAATCCGCCAGCCTCGTTCGTCTCGACGATGACAGGTGTCGCGCCGCACAATTGAACAATGTCGGGATAGCTGACCCAATATGGCGCCGGAACAATGACTTCATCACCCGGATTGAGGGTCGCCAGAAAGGCGTTGAAGATGATCGCCTTGCCACCCGGCGACACCAGCGTCTGCGATGGTTTATAGTCTAGCCCGTTCTCGCGCTTGAACTTGTCTGCGATCGCTTTGCGTAGTTCCGGAATCCCCTCGACCGCCGTGTAGCGGGTCTCGTTACGCTCGATCGCGCGAAACGCGGCCTGCTTGATATTGTCGGGCGTGGGAAAGTCCGGCTCGCCGGCACCAAGACCAATGACATCGCGGCCTTGCGCGATCAGGTCGCGAGCTTTTTGCGACACTGCAATCGTCGGCGACGGCTTAATTCGTCCCAGCGCCTTGGACAAAAACCCCGGGGGCAGTGCTTGTGGCCCGCTCATCAAATTTATCCACTTTCCAAAAATGAGACTGCTTTCTAGCCGATTCGAACTCCGCTTCCCAAATAAAAGCCAGTCCCAGGCTGACAGGTTAATGCCTCTTAAACTTTCGTTAGTGCCCATGCCCGACAATAGACCCCTGGTCATGCTCAGGAGGCCGCCATGCTCGCGCATTGCCGCTTTACAGTCATCATATCGCTGCTGGCACTCGTCGTTACCGGTTGCAGTAGCGCCGAAGCGCCACTGGGCCGTTGGGAAGGCTTTTCTCAATCTGCGAATTGGCTCGTTGCGGTTCGCCTGCAGGTTGATAAGGGCAACGTGATCCACGCGACGGCATTGTCTGTGCAAGTTATCGATACGTCCCTGCCTGAACGTTTGAATTTGACACAAAAAATCAAGGCAATGTTGCCAGAAGAATGGAAACAGGCTCCACTGGGGAAAGTCGATTTCAAGAACAATATCATTACCCGTGCGGGCGGATTTGCTCCTCTTTTTGTCTTTGATCCCAGTCGGAAAACAATGACGTTCAACTTCTATGCAGGTGGCAAATTAACTGAACGCATCAAACTGTATCCTGTCAAAGATTTCATGGTAACGGGCCATTTCCCCCCCAAGACGCAGTTGGCTTTCGCCGGGAACTCCGGCACCCTAGGGCTCTAACGATTGGTTTGAGTGAGCGTGTCCACGATGCAAAATGTAGTTTCAGTACTTTTCGTGGCAAGCCTTGCAATAGGACTCTCGGCCTGCGAGCAATCCGTCGCCGGCTCGTGCTCTACCGCTCAGGATGTCGTCGGCAAATTGACTACCTTGGTCGATGATCTGAACTTGGCCCACGGCGCCGGTCATCTCGACATGCTCAGTGCCGGAGACATCGGCGCAAACATTCTCGATGCAGGTGCAAACTTCAGCAAGAGCCGCAACATTCAAGCCTATTGCGGCGCCTTGGAAAAAATCCACCGGGACGCTCGCCTAAAATAGTCCGGCGCCGTCCACCAGCACACTTGCCGCGCACAAGGGCCTCCTGCTACCACAAGCCTCCAGGTACCAGCACCTCAACAGGCGAGGCCTTCCCGTGCTCGATCAACACTTTAACCGCACCATCATGCTTTGCGCAGCGCTTCTGGCATTGACCGCTTGCGTTGACCCTGATGAACGTTCGGATGTCGGCCAGTCGCCGCTGGTCGTACCACCAATGATGGCGACCCGGCCTGCCACCTTCAAGTGTGAAGACTCCGGACGTGTGGTCGTTCGTCCTGTCGGTGACGATGGAAAGGCGATCATTCTTGCTTTCATGCAACGCGAAGTTCCACTCAAGTCAGTTCCGGCGAGCGAAGGTCAAAAATACTCGGACGGCGCCACCGTATTCTGGATGAACGGTCCCAATGCAACCTTACTCGTGGCCGGCAAGCCCGAGGCTCAATCCTGCGAAAAGGAATGATGCAGGAACTTACTCGACAGCCAGGTAAACATTTGTCAGCAAATCGGCATCCTGGGTTTCGCCGGGGTCGCTGACATATTCCTCCCACGATATCGCCTTTTCTTTCAGTTTATGCGCCGCCGCATAGATGTGCAGCCGGTCATAGGTATTCTTCAGCGTCACATAAGGTCCCTTGTGCGTCACCTTGAGCACGCGCCCAGCGTAGGTTTCTCCGACTTTCACACCATCCGCGGCCTCAGGCGTCACAGCAGGGATCGAGTTGAGCGGCATCGCGGCATCGAACACCCAGTCACCGTCTGCACTATGCGAGATTGTAACCGCAAGCGGCGGCCCCCCGACTTCCAGCCCGTTCGCTTCTGCGTAAGTCAAGAGCTTTTGGTAGGCCCCTCCCAGTGCGGCTGAAAGGGCGGTTTCGTCATTTGCCTTGGCGCTCGCACGTGTAAGGACCGCCACCTTGGCCTCAACGCGCACGA
>VFKO01000424.1 GCA_009885515.1 Rhodobiaceae bacterium
CGCCGACGCACAAATCCTGCCCGGCGGCACCGCCTACCAAACCGATGCCGGCGCCTGCGCCGACTACGACAGCGTCATTGGCATGGAAAAAAGCGAACCCATCAGCCGCTTCGTCCGCAAAATAAACGCCGGCCGCTTCAACCCGGCCCAGGGCCCCGCCACTGTCTGCGGCACCTTCCTCGAAACCGACGACACAACAGGCCTCGCCAAACGCAGCGACCCCGTACGCCTCGGCGGCAGATTGAAACCGGCAATGCCGGAGTAGTTTATCCAGCGGCTGGAATTTCCGATCTGCGCCAGCCAGGCCCTGCGCAGCTCTTGTGGCTCGCAGGGGATGGGGGAGGGGCCACAGGTATCAATCCAAAAACGGCCCCAGTTTCACTCGCACATCTTCAGGAATCCGCCGTGGCTTGCCCGTCATCGTGATGATCGCGGCCTCCACTTTCGCCGTCACCAGATCAACGCCGCCGCGCTTGACCCATTGTTCGCCCGCAAGCCGCGCCCCGCTCATCGTGCGATAGCGCGTGTGCACTTCCAGGTCTTCGTCCAGCCGCGCCGCCTTGGCATAGTCGATTTCTATCCGCCGTATCGTCCACGCGATCGGCTCGTCGTTGGCCAGCATCACCATGTGATGAATACCGGCAAGCCGCAAAAACTCCGACCGGCCGCGCTCCATATAGCGCAGGTAATTCGCATGATAGACGATGCCCGAAACATCCGTGTCTTCGTAATAGACGCGCACGGGCAGGATATGCGTCTTGCCGTCGAACCGCCCCATCGTCGCGACATCAGACATCCGCGTCCCCGGCTTGCGGCGCATCGAACAAAGACTGTTGCGCGATTGCTTTCGGTGCCACCAATCCCAAATGCGTATAGGCCATCGCTGCCGCCATCCGCCCGCGCGGCGTGCGCTGCACAAAACCTTCCTGCAGCAGGAACGGTTCGATAATTTCCTCCAGCGCATCGCGTGGCTCACCCAGCGCCGCCGATAGAGTCTCGACGCCAACAGGCCCGCCGTTATAATTCTCCATAATGATTTTCAGGTAGCGCCGGTCAAAATTATCAAGCCCCCGTTTATCGACTTCCAACCGTGTCAACGCCTCATCTGCAGCCTGTGCATCAACACGCGCCAACTTGGCAACCGCCGCAAAATCGCGAATGCGCCGCAACAAGCGCCCTGCGATTCGCGGCGTACCGCGTGAGCGGGCCGCAATCTCGCGCGCCGCGTCCGGCGTCAGCGCCAACTGCAAAATGCGCGCCCCCCGGCTGACGATTTCGATCAAATCCTCAACTTTATAGAACTCCAGCCGCAGCGGAATGCCAAAGCGGTCACGCAGCGGTTTGGTGATCATGCCCGACCGCGTCGTCGCACCGACCAGTGTGAAGGGCGCCAGATCGATCTTCACGGTTCGCGCCGCGGGTCCCTCGCCAATGATCAGATCAAGCTGAAAGTCTTCCATCGCCGGATAAAGAATTTCCTCGACCGCCGGATTCAGACGATGAATCTCGTCAATAAACAACACGTCGCGCGGCTGAAGATTGGTCAGGATCGCCGCCAGATCGCCCGCCCGCGCAATCACCGGCCCCGAGGTCGAACGGAAACTGACGCCAAGCTCGCGGGCCACGATCTGCGCCATCGTCGTTTTGCCAAGTCCCGGCGGTCCCGCCAGCAGCACATGATCCAGCGCCTCATTGCGCCCGCGCGCCGCATCGATGAAAACTTTCAAATTCGCGCGCAATTGATCTTGCCCGATGAACTCAGCCAGCGTCTGCGGGCGTAAGCTCGCTTCCGCCGCATCGTCTTCGCGCGTTTCGGTTGTCACCAGGCGGTTAGGTTTGGTCATCGCTCAACTCACGCGGCGCTCGACAGGGCGCGCAAACTCTCTCGTATCAACACCTGCAACGGCAAATCGCCACTCTCTCGCGCCACAACAATGGCAACGGCTTGATGTGCCTGCGTTTGAGAATAGCC
>VFKO01000198.1 GCA_009885515.1 Rhodobiaceae bacterium
GGGTTTCGCGGTGGAATACTGTCGCTTGACGGCGGCGATTTTTACATGCGCGCGACGACGACCCTTGTGTGGTCGCTTGCTTTGCAGTCGGCGACACTGGGGTTGTGGATGCTGGTTTACCGGCGCGCGGCGCTTGTCAAAAGTTTTGCCTTGTGGCGCCAGTCGCTGTTTGCGGGTTTCATGGGTGCGTTTGCGTCGCAATTCTGGTTCCTTGGCTTTTCCCTGACCTCTGCTGCCAATGTGCGGACGCTTGGATTGATCGAGGTACTTTTTGCGCAAATTGTTTCACGGCGTGTTTTTTACCAGGTTGCAAGCGCCAGGGAACTCGCCGGAATGGGGTTGGTGGTTGTCGGTCTGGCGGTACTGCTGGCTGCATTGTGACTGAAATTTCACATCTGCGGCGGGTAGAGCATTGTTACTGGCAATTGGCGTGGTGAGCGTCTACCTAGTTGTGTACCCCCACTTGAAACGAAATGAGGCGTTCCATGTTGAAACTTTATTATTCGCCGGGCGCGTGCTCGCTGTCGCCGCATATCGCCCTGCGCGAGGCCGGCTTGCCGTTTGAACTGGTCCAAGTGAATTTGAAGGACAAGAAAACCAAGGGCGGCGAAGATTTCATGGAGATCAATGCCAAGGGTTATGTGCCCGCGCTCAGGCTCAACGACGGCTATGTGCTGACGGAAGGGCCTGCGATCGTGCAGTGGATTGCAGATCAAAAACCCGCGCTGAATCTGGCGCCCGCGAACGGCACGCCAGAGCGTTACCGTTTGCAGGAATGGCTGAGCTATATCGGCACAGAGATTCACAAGAATTTTTCACCGTTGTTCAGTCCCACAACCCTGGAGGCGAGCAAGACCATCGCGCGGCAAACTTTGGTGAAGCGCTTTGCATTTGCCGACGAGAAGCTTGAGGGTAAAGAGTATTTGCTGGGCTCGCAGTTCAGTGTTGCCGATGCGTATTTGTTTACGGTGACAAACTGGGCAGGCTTTGTGCAGTTCGATCTCAAAGACTATCCGCATTTGCGCGCCCATCAAGCGCGCGTGGGATCACGCCCTCATGTGCAGGAAGCACTGAAAGCTGAAGGTCTGACGAAGTAGCGGTCAGGGCAGCGTGGTGGCCGCATAGGCTGCCAGTTCGCTGGCGAACCATGTTGCGACCGGAATAGCCGCCAGCACGGCGAGGCGTATAAAGACGGCCCAACCTCCGGGCCAATCGGACATGCGTGAGATTTCGCGCCGTACGGTCAGCATGGCCGCCATCGCCGGCAGGGCCACGGCCTCGACGATGCGGCCGTTGGTGTAGGCCCTGCGCCAGATTTCACGGGCGTAATTTTGCAGTTCGGCCAGGGCTGTTTGTTTGGCAGTGCGAATGGCGCGCCGCGCGCCCCACATTGAGCCGAGCACGGCGACCAGCGCGATCACGAGCCCCAAGAGCAAAAGAGCGGCGCTGGCGGGTGTGGCGTCGGGCCTTGCTACTGCGGGACCCGCGAGTGCGAGAAGGACAATCAAATAGAGAGCGACGCGATTGGCGTGAAGCGCAAGCGGTTGCAACTGCGTCAGGTCGAAAAGGTCGACGCGCAGGTGATCGCTGGTGGCTGCGCTAAAGCGATAGTGCAGCATCGCGATATAGGTGATGCTTGAGCCCAACAAGCCAAACGTCAAGGCGATGCGGATGTAGAGCCAGATTGTCAGCAAAGCGGCACTTGCGGCGTCACCGGGAATTGCACTCTGGAACAGATTGCCAAATACCGGGGTCAGGATCGCGGCCCAGAACCCGCCAAAAATAAGGCGGACAACGGCGTGAGAGTTTGCCAACGCTTCCAGGGTCTCATCGTAGACACGGTCGTTGCAACTGAGTGCGGGCGCAACATCGA
>VFKO01000322.1 GCA_009885515.1 Rhodobiaceae bacterium
ATAAAATACGCGTTTTCCAAGCCGTTAAAACTCAAGGCGCGGGCGACAGAAATGACATGCCCCCCATAGACGATACGGCGGCCGAAGCGCCCTTGGCGTTCGGTGTGGGCATTGAAGTGAACGCGCGCCGTATTGTGATAGAGGCGCGTTGCCATCATGTGCTCGGATTCTTCGACAGTCACGCCATCGGCGTGGTCGATGCGCTCGCCCTGGCGATAGTCGTCGAAGAAACGCGGGCCACCGGACTGATTTCTGTTCTGGGCATCAAATGCTTTTGGTGGAAAAATGTTCAGTGCTTCCGGGGCGACTGCTTTCGGTAATGTCGGCACTTGCGGGCCAGCAACCTCACTTTCCGATGCGCGCTTGCGGACCATGACCCAGCGCACAAATGTCAGCACTGGCGCACCGTGCTGATTGGTGCCGGTCGAGCGCACGTAGACGATGCCCGATTCGCGGTTTGTATTTTCGCGTGCCCCCAAGACTTCTGTGCGCGCGCTTAGTGTGTCGCCGGGAAATACGGGTGCCAAAAACCTGCAATCGGCGTAACCCAAATTCGCGATCGCGTTGAGAGAAACTTCCGGGACGGTCTTTCCAAAAACGGTGTGAAAGACGAGGAGGTCATCGAGAGGGGCGGTGGCAAACCCCAATGTGCGCGCGAACTCAGCCGAACATTGCGGAGCGAAACGGGCGCCGAACAGGGCTGTGTAGACCGCCTGGTCGCCTTGGGTCAGTGTGCGGGCGGGCGCATGATGCAAGATCTGGCCAGCGTGAAAGTCTTCAAAGAAGTTTCCGGCGCTGGCCGATTTTTGTGCGGTCAATTTTGCTTTTACTTTGTCAGTTGCGACAGACCTTCCCGCGCGTCCGATTGATTTGGATTTATCGAGAGAGCCAATTTGTAGGTTTGGATTGCACGTTGCTTTTGGCCGGTTTCTTCATAGAGGCGGCCGAGGAATGCCAAAATATCAGAGCTGCCGGGTTTGAGTTTCGCCGCAACTTCGCAGTCACGAATTGCGTCATTGTATTTGTTCATGAACGCGTAGGCGGAACAGCGGCCATAGTAGTAGTTCCACATGTTACCCTTCAGCGCGATGGCTTGGCCAAACGCGCCGACGGCTTTGCCGTATTGACCGATCGTATGAAAAGTAGCGCCGAGCTCAAAGAAAGCGACATCCATTTTGGGGTCGGATTGAACTGCGGCTTCATAGTCAGTAATGGCCGGCTGATGCTGCCTGGAAGACCGATACGCCTTTCCACGCAAATAGAGTGTCGAGGCGAGCCAGGATTTCGGCAAGCGCTTGGATTCCAGAATCTCAGTGAACAATTGAATGGCTGTTTTGTAGTCACGCGCATTGAGTGCTGCCACTGCCTTGCGATGATTGCCTTGCCAATCGTACCGGACAGGCGGAGGGCCTGATGACACATTAGGCGGAGGCGGCACTCCAGCAGGAGGGGGCGCTGCTGCCGCAGCAATCGTCGCCGTCAACAAAACGCTGGTCAAACTAAAAGTCAGTCTCTGCACTGATTCAACCTTTCTTTGAAGTTGAGTAACTCAAACTTAACCGCCCACGCGCTTCAGGCCTTCGGTCGCGGTGGGGTTGCCCGGATCCACCGTTAAAAGTTTGCGATAGAGTTCAGCCGCCCGGGCGCGATTGCC